>NZ_JBHVDD010000105.1:0-30261 GCF_042802995.1 Streptomyces sp. NPDC057438 | reverse complement strand
GGAGAAACGGCACGGTGCTGGGGGCTCCGGCCATGGCCGGAGCCCCCAGCACCGTATGCACGGGCCACGCACGGAATCGCCGTCAGCAGTTCTTGATGCTCCAGACGGGCGTCCAGTAGTAGCGGCTGTTGGAGCTGTACGGGGCCGGGGTGGCGTCGTACGCGGCTCCGTCCGCACCGTAGAAGATCGCCCTCGTACCGGGCGTCTGATCGTTGATCCACGACCCCCAGCCACCCCACGGCATGGCACGCCTTCCGCACTCGTACCAGCGCAGGGCGTCGCCGTTGAATCCCTCCCGGCTGTAGGCGCAGAACCAGCCACTGTGGACCTGCCCTTGCAGACAGGGGTCGAACGCGGCCCGGGAGCTGTCGCCGGACGCGAAGTCCCTCGGGTGTTTCTCTCCGGGCAGGGCGACCAGCAGGGTGGCATCGCCGCCGAGGTCGATCTCGTTGAGTGCGACCTGCTTTCCGCCGGTCCGCTTCATGTATCGGTCGACCTTCGCCTGGAGCGATGTGGTCTGGGTCTTCGTCAGGTGCGCCTTCGCGGCCTGGTCCGCGAAGGGCTGTCCGGCGCTTGCGGCCGAGACGCTCGTGGTGTCGGAGCCCGGCGCGGCGGCGGCAGAGGTCGCCCCGGTTCCGAGCAGGAGGGCGGCGGTCGCGGCAACGACCGCGAGTATGGATACGCGCATGGTGTGTTCCCCCGATTCTGATGACCCCTCGCGTGACTGGGGGTCAACCTGACTTCAGGGTTGTTCGGGAAACATGAGACGAACAAGTCCCGAATCGGCCACTTCGGTTGAGCGGGACATATCAACAACGCCCTCGGCCGCATTGCTGTCGCCCTGCACGACGACGGCGAGAAGGCGCGAACCCGATTGCCTGGCGCGCCTTCGTGGGCCAACTGAGCGTGCATGACGTCGACTTGTGGTCCTACGCCGCTGACCTGGCTCCGCCGTGGAAGGCGGGAGGGGGCGGGAAATAGCCACAACCATGCACGGCCTTCGTGCGTCTGAGTGGTGACCAACGCCCTCCAGGGCGAGGCAAGTAAGGGGAAACCTTGATCCACCGTATGAGATCCAGAACCTACGCCGCTGCCGTGGGCGCGCTCGTCATGGCCGCAACCGTGCCGCTGCTGACGCCGACGGCCGCCCACGCCGCGAACGCCTGCCACCGGAACAACAACATCCTCGTGACAGCCGAGATCAAAACCCACTATCCCGTGACCCTTCACGGCGCGACCATCAAGCTGTACAGCGAGCGGAGGAACGGAGCCGCGTTCTTCCAGACGGTCGGCGCACGAGCCGGGGACGTCATCTCCATCCACCGGACCCACAGGGTCGCCACGGGAAGTGCCGGGCACTACTGGTGGAACAACTCTCAGGCGGGCTCGTACGACTACTGCGAGACGACAGCCCCCCGCGACGGCTTCGTCCGGACCGAACGGATCGATGGAGCACACCACGGTGTGCGGGCCTGTCTGCGGCGCAGCGGCAATCAGCAGTGCGCCAGTTGGTGGTACGCCGACAACGACGACGACTCCGGCGACATCACCTAGAAGTCCTTCCGCTCGGCGCCGGGCACGAGTGCGGTGGAAGTGCCGTGCCCGGCGGGCGGGCATGGTCGCTCTCATCGCGGCGGAGCGCTCGTCGCTCGCACGGAGGCTGCGCCCTGTCCGGTCTGCATCACCAGCGCGTGCGAGCGTGCGGCGACGGAGCCGTCGGGTTACTCGTCGACCGACAGCATCCCGAGCCGGTGACGGTGCACCAGGCCCTCGTCGACCAGTCGCGAGGTGGCCGCGCGGGCTCCGGCGGCGATCGCCTCGCGGCCCTTGGCGGGTGCGGGCAGCTCGCCGTTCTGGGAGCGATCGCCATCATCGAGCAGCAGTACGGCAATCGGTCCCCGACGACCAGCTTCCGGAGGTCAACACTCCGGCACGCCTGATCTCGTACGTCACGACCCAGCTGGGGTCGACCGTGTAGGGCGAGGGAGCACCGGCCGGCCCACGCGCGGCGCCGGCCGAACCACGGACGCCACCGACCCGGTGGTCACGCCACCCACCGCACAGTCGTCGTCGCTGCAATCCCGGCCACAGCAGCACGGAGGCGAGCAGGTGTTCGCGACGGACCGACCGGCTCGCGACTTCGGAGGCAGAGAGCCGACGGCGGTGGGAGATGAAGCCGGCGAATGAAGCTGAGAGGAGCAGTGCTTGCCGGTGTGACATGCTCAAGCCTCGAAACGGAAGTGCTGTCGAACGATGTTCGGCAGGGTGGCGTGAGCTGACGTGGGACAGCTTGGCACTCGACGGTGTCCCAGACAGCCGCGCGATGGCAGCATCGCCTTGTGATCACTGCTGTGGAAGAGGGGGGAGCCATGGGTCAGGGGATTCAAGTGGTCAGGGCCCTTCTGTCGGCGATAGCGACCTTGGAAGACCTCGCCGAGGTGGGGGATGACTCGAGTTTGGCGTTGAGCACTCTGGAAGACATCGCTTCCGAGCTGGGCGGGATGGGGGCGGAGGAGCGTCGGTGCTTCATCAAGCTACTGGAGAGTGTCGCCGCGGAAGAACCGAATCAAGCTGCCTGGATCCGGGGCATTCCAGCAGCATTGGGCCTTGAACGGGACGCTTGAGGATCGAGGGGTCCTGGGCCTGCCGCCTCCGTGCTTCGGGCAGAGCCTCGCGTACCCGTCGGCGCCGACACCACGACCTGACGGCCCCCTTGCTGCACCAGCGCCCACTCCCCCACCGGACCAGCTGCGACTTCGACCTCGAAACGCCCCTCTCGCCCGCGCCTGCGAAAAGCCGTGCACGCCACCGTCGGGCGAACACGAGGTCCAGGAGGCGCCGTTGTCCGGCGAAGACGGCGCTCTGTCATGAGCCGTGGCAGGACCGAGGCCGGCTCCATGATCGGCCGACCCCGGCGAACGCGGTGGCGTCGTCTGCGGCCGCCACGTCGTCGGCAAGCAGCCGCGTCTCGCTCACTCACATCGTGTGACTACTCGCCTTGCTGAGGGTCACCGGCTGTTGCGGGTCGGGACGTTGGTGACGGCGCATAGTGGTGGGCAAGATCGGTGGCGAGGTCGCGAAGGTGTGCCCTGGCTTCGGTGGGGCCGTGCACGGTGATGGCGCTCCCGAACGGCAGTAGTGCTCGCACGTCCTCCAGATGCAGGAAGCGGATCGTCACCTTGTGGCCGGTGGCGGATTCTTCGTGGTCGTCCTGGACAAGCCGTAGGCCGAAGATCCGTTGCGCTCGCTCGATCTGCGTCTGGTCGACGGTGGCGCTGACCTCTATCGCGTGGTGGTGTTCCCACTGAGCGATGAGCGCCGCAGCGACGGTGGCCAGGGTCTGGCTCTCGCGGATCCGTCGTGGCTGGTCGGTTTCCGTCCACGTCGTGATCCGTTCGAGTCGGTACATCCGTGGCACGCGGGCACGGTCGGCGACGAGGTACCAGATGCCGGCCTTGGCGAACAGCCCGTAGGGATCAACGACCAGGTCGCGTGGGCATGACGCGCGTGGACTGTCGTACACGATCCGTAGCCGGCGACCTCGCCGCAGTGCGCCGATCAGTGAAGCCGGAGAGGTGCCGGAAGCTCGTGCCTGACACCAGGGTCGGCTGTCCGCGTGCACCACGTCGGTGAGCGGCAGGGGCTCATGAACTCGACATGGCCGTGTGGCGGCGATCTTGGAGAGCGCGCGCCGGCTTTCGACTGATGCGTTGAGCTCCGCACGTTGCTTCTCATCCAGCCCCGTGAGCGCCAGATGATCACGCTCGTCCGGTGTGAGTCGCGTGAGGTCGAGTCCGGATCCGGGCAGCATGGTCACGCCTCCGAGGCGCCCCCGGTGTGCGGTCACCGGCAGACCGGCGTCGCGGAGCCAGTTCAGGTCCCGGTTGATGGTTCGAAGGGACACCCCGAGCGCTGAGGCGAGTTCCTGTGTGGTCACGGCATCCCTCGATGCGAGGAGCAGCATCAGGGTGAAGAAGCGGTCTGGGGTCACAGACCAATTTTTTCAGGAACTGCGACAGGATGCGGCGCATATCCCGGTCAGGCTGGTGGATGCGTACTTACCGCCTGTGAGAAGGAGCAACCATGACCACATCCGTCGTGTCCATCGTCTACGTGAACGATGCTCCCGCCGCAGCCCGTTTCTACGGCGACCTCCTCGGCATGAGCCCCTCGTTCGAGACTCCGGGATACATCACCTTCGACCTCGGGCCAGGCGCTGACCTCGGTCTGTGGTCCGGTCAGTTCGAGGATCTGTCACCGGACGTTCCGCGCACCAGTGAGGTGTGCCTGGCTGTCGACAGTGGACCCGACGAGCTCAACGCGACCTTTGAGCAGTGGAAGTCCAAGGGGGTCACGATCCTGCGCGAGCCTCATGATGCGGGGTTCGGGCTGACCTTCCTCGCAGCCGATCCTGACGGGAACCGTATCCGTGTCGCACCGAAGGGCTGAAAGCCCCCAACGCGGCAGGCGCGCACGACAGGTGTCGTGCCAGCCGTCGTCCGACTTCGAGAGGACGACGAGCGCCCCCCGCGCAGGCACCCCTGAGCGTCGAGGGCCGTAAGCAGCTCGTGCAGCGATGCCAGACACGTCCCATGGCCCACGTCGCACTGCCCCCCAGCATGTGGCCCTGACAGCGGCGTACACCGCCGCGGTCAGGGCCACATGCCCTCCGTCGCCGCGCAGTTCGCAGCCCTGGCCGAACAGACCGCGGCCCCGCCTGGAGCGCGGCCGCAGGCGGGGAGCTGTCGCCGGCGCAGTGCGTGCTGTACCCGGGTGTTGCCGGGCCCTGCGCTAGAAGGTCAGGTTCCAGGCGTCGATCTTGCCGGTGTCGGAGGCGGCGTTGTCGTTGACCCGCAGCTTCCAGGTGCCGTTCGCGGCCTCCGAGGAGGCGTTCACGGTGTAGGTCTGGGCGATGTTGTCGGCGCCGGCGCCGGCGCGGTTGTGCAGTGTGTAGACGGTGCCGTCCGGCGCCACCAGGTCGACCTTCAGGTCACCGATATAGGTGTGCTTGATGTCCACACCCACCTTGAGGGTGGCCGGGGCGTTGCCGGTCACACCGGAGACGGCGATCGGGCTCTCCACGGTCGCGTTGTCGTTGATGGCGAAGTCCGCGAGGTTCTCGAAGTGCTTGCCGGGCGGCGGGGTGGCCCCGACGGCCTTGAGGGCGTCGACCTGTCCCTCGCCGAAGAACGCGTTGTTGGCCGTCGTGCCCGTGCAGCGGCTGTCCGAGGGGCAGGCGATGTCGTTGGACTGGGTGGCCAGCTTGGCGCGGATCTGCGCCGGGGTGATGCCCGGGTTGGCGCTGGCGATGAGCGCCGCCACGCCTGCCACGTGCGGGGTGGCCATCGAGGTGCCGCTCTTGCTGCCGTAGCCGCCGCCGGGGACGGTGGAGTACACGCTGCTGCCCGGCGCCGCGACGTCGATGACGCCCTGCCCGTAGTTGGAGAACGAGGCCTTGGTGACGCCCGTACCGTTGGCCGCGACCGTGACCACACCGGGCAGCTCGGTCGGGATGTCGAGGCAGGCGTTGGTGATGGTGCGGGTGACCGGCGTCGAGTCGTTCGGGCTCGCGGAGTCGGTCGTCTTGTGGGCGAGGTCGTAGTTCTCGTTGCCCGCGGCGGCGATCTGGAGGGAGCCCTTGCCCTCGGCGTACTCCTGGGCGCGCGTGACGCCCTCGATGATGGCGGCCTGGTCGATGTTGTCGGGACAGTTGAACTGCCACGGGTCCGTGTAATAGCTGTTGTTGGTGACCTGGAAGCCGTGGTCACCGGCCCAGACGAAGCCGCAGATGGTGTTCTCGGCGAAGAAGAAGGCGTTGCCCGGCTCGGCGACCCGGACCGCGGCGATCTTCACCCCGGGGGCCACGCCGACGACGCCCTTGCCGTTCTTGGCCGCAGCGACGGTGCCCGCCACGTGGGTGCCGTGCGTGTCGACGTCCCGCCAGGCACCGGCGCGGGTGTCGGGCTTGCCGTAGGCGCAGGAGACCGAGTCGGCCGCATCGAAGTTGGGCGCCAGGTCCTGGTGCCGGTCGTCCACACCGGTGTCCAGGATGCCGACCTTGACGGAGGCGGAGCCCGGATTGACAGCCCAGGCCCGGTCGGCCTTGATCTGGCTCATGTCGGCCCGGACCGGTTCTCCGGCCGGGGTCGATGCCTGGGCCGGATTGGCCGGGAGCGCCGGGGAGTAGGCGTCGGCCGGGACGTCCGAGGTTCGCGTGGCACCGACCTGCTGCACGCCCGCGACGCCGCGCATGGTGGTGGCGAAGCCGCTGGACGCCGAGTGGGCGACGATGACGCCGATGGCGTCGAAGTTCGAGAAGACGGTGCCGCCGTTGGCCGCGATCGCGGAGCGGACCGCCGGATTGTCACCTGGGGCCGTGATCACGAGGTAGGCACGCGTGCCGGCCACCCAGGTCGCACTCTGGGAAGCCGGCGCGGCGGCCGGAGCGTGGGCCTTGGCGGCCGGTGCGGTGGAGGGGGCGACGGGGAGCGTGCCCGCGAGGGCGCCGGGGGCGCCGAACGCGAAGGTGGCGCCGAGCGTGGCCGCCAGCACCAGAGTGCGTCGAAGTCGGCTGGATCTGTGGGGTATCAATGCGTCCTCCGGAGACGGCCCGGCCGTGCTGACAAGCACTGGCCGGGCCGTACGAAACGAGTGGTGGACGCAAGATGTCAGACACGTGCTCCTGTGCGGAAGTACCTTTACGCGTCGGGAAGTTGTAGGGGTGTGACGGAAAGAGACATACTCCGCGCATCGACGGGCGGGATCCGCCGGGAGCTCGGCGACGGCCGATCCGCCCTGGCGTACGCCGCCGCGCCGGGGGCCGGCCGCCGTGCTGTCCGCATCGGAGCGGCAGCCCCTTGAGGCAACCGACACCAGCACCGACACCGCCCACGCCCGTGTGGGCCGTCAGCGACGTCCGGTCATGTCCCTCGAGCAACAGCCGTGGAGCGCGCCACGCCGCAGGAGACCCCTCGCCCCCGGCGCGCGCTGACAGCCGGTGGTCGCTGCACGCCACCCGCCGCGGCGCGAGCACCCGGGCGGCAGCCCCACCGATCCGGCCGCCCCGCACCGCCCCGACTCCCGACAACTCGCCACTCCGGCCGCGGCTTGACCTCCTTGGACCCGCGCCCTGAGCGCTGCCTTGGAGACGATCCTCATCGCCGTATGCGACGCGTGGGGGCCAGAACGACCGGGCCCGTCCTGCGCGCGGGTCACCGGTGCAGGGCCGTCCAGAAGCGCGGGCCGAGCATCCCGTCGTAGCCGATCCCCTCGGCGCGGCAGAACTCGAGCACGGCCTGGTGGGTCCGCGCGTCGTAGACACCGTGGTCGGGAACGGCGTAGCCGCGCCGGATGAGCAGGCATTGCAGATGGGCGACGCCGGGACCGGAGTCACCGATCCGGAAGCCGGTGGGGTGCGACTGCGACGGGCCGCTCCAAGGGCATTCGACGGGCTCGACGTATGAGGCGTCAGAGGCGTCAGGGGCCCGCGCGGGGGTGTCGGCGAGCGCCGGTGCCGCGCCCTGGCCGAGCGCGAGGCCCGTCACGACCGCGAGGAGAGCCGCGAGCCCGGGACTCGCGCTGCCCTGGCGGCCCGGGCGGAGACGGGGTCTGCGCAGCGTACGGAATGTACCGGGCATGATGTGATGCCCTCCCGTTGATGTGCGAGGTGTGCGACCTGGAGAGAACAGCTGTCGGCCCGCGGTCGGGGACAACGGGCCGACAGTGAGGCACGAATGCGGTCAGCAGCCGTTGCGGAGGCGGTTCCAGGTGATGGGCCCGATGCGGCCGTCGACGCCTATGCGGCAGGTCGCCTGGAAGTCGCGGGTGGCCGCTCGGGTGTTGCTGCCGAAGTCACCGTCGACACCGCTCGGGCCGATGTAGAAGCCCCAGTACTGGAGCAGACACTGGGCCTCGCGCACGGCGTTTCCGGTGCTGCCGTACGCGATCTCGGGCGGGGTGACGGCACCGTGGTACCCGCAGTAGAGGGCGGTGGGGGCGAATTCCTTCGCCGGGGCAGCCGGGGCCGCCGTCGCGCTGGTCATGGAGATGGCACTGGTACCGGCCATCAACGCGGCCACGACCGCGGCGGATGCGGCGAGCCTTCGGATGCGTGTCATTTCTGTTCACTCCTGCGCTGGGTGACAGTTCGGACGACTCGTAAGCTATGAGTAGCCGCGCTCCAGCGTGAAGGAGTGTTCCGGCCGGGTCACCCCTTTCTCCACCGTCACAGCTGACCTGCGAGTCACTCCATTCGGGTAACTACAGGCGCGACGCCACCAGGGACAACGGCCGTACTGGAATGTCCAATACCGCGGCATGAATTTGCGAAGTGAGACATTCCGGAAGGCGTCGGCGACGTTCCCCCCTCACCGTCGTCACAGGGCGCCTCCCCCGGCGGCTCCGGCACCGCGTAGTCCCCGAAGCTCCGCCGGTGGCGCAGGTCTTCTGGGTGTCCCTGCGCAGCCACTCCTTCACCGCCACCGGATCACTCCGTATGCCCGGCTCGGCCCCGTCCTCCGTCTCGTCGCCCGAGACGCACTGCACCTCGACCACCGCTCCGCCGTCGCGTCCTGCGCGACGGCGTAGAGCACGAAGACGCGGCGCACGCGACCGCCCCCGACAGCGGAGTGTTCCGTCGCTGATGGTGGCGGAGCCGCACCTTCGCGTCGGTCTTCGCGCTCTGGTCGTACTTGGACGACCCGCTGCATCGGCGCCGCGATCGACGCTGCGGTCGCCGGCCGCAGGCCGGGGGGCACGCGATCCGGGACGAGGGCATCGCCCGGTTGTCCCCGCTCAGACAACGTCACCTCAACGAGCTCGGCCGTCACGCATTCACCGGCGTGTGGGCCGCCGCCTCGGTCAACTGCTTCGCTGGCGTGGCGGTCCGCTCCCTCAGCGGCCCCGGGGCCACCGCGGCGCGGTTGCAGTCGTTGGCGGCGGGCACGCCTCGGAGCGTACGAGGGGGCGCATCGTCACGTCCTACTCATCCGGGTCCCAGGCGCTGAGTTGGTCGAAGAGACGTCGGTCGCCGTCGAGCTTCAGGGAGTTGAACGGGATGCGGTCGTACAGGATGAAGACCAGCTCGCTGGCCGTG
Source organism: Streptomyces sp. NPDC057438 (assembly GCF_042802995.1). Taxonomy (NCBI): domain Bacteria; kingdom Bacillati; phylum Actinomycetota; class Actinomycetes; order Kitasatosporales; family Streptomycetaceae; genus Streptomyces; species Streptomyces sp. NPDC057438. The sequence goes on along the minus strand of NZ_JBHVDD010000105.1, from coordinate 21,167 downwards.
CCCCGAGCGGAAGCGGAGGGGGAGGCAGCGTCCGGGTCCTGGCCGGCAGCGGTGGCCGGCGTGGTGCCGGGCACGGGGACGCGGTCGGTCCGTGCGCCGTCGGCGGAGAGCGAGAGGCGCCAGGAGTGGCCCTCGGAGGCGTGGAAGTCGATGGTAGCGGGCTGGTGCGGCCAGGCACTTGTCGTTGCGACGCAGGTGGACAGGAACTCGTCGACACCGTCGAGTGCCACCTCGGTCGGCAGCGGCTCCGGGGCACCCACGGTGATCTGGGCGTCGTAGGTGTGCACCGCCATCTGCTGGAGCTGGTGCCGAGCTACGGCACCGGAGGTCTGCGGCGACTGCGACGTCTCCCACCACGTCCAGCAACCGCGATCCGGACCGGCCTTCCGCAGTGCGTCCACCAGTTGCTCCGTGGACTCCGCCAACCAGGCCAGCAGCGCCTCGCGCTCCCGAGGCGCAGCGGGGGCACCCTCCGCTGCCGACTTGGCCTGAGCGGGCCCTGCGGCAACGGTGGCGGCCCAGTCACGGCGGCCCTCGCCGATGTGCTGCGCCAGATCGAACAGCGTCCACTCGGGGCAGGTCGGCACCTGTACGTCGAGGCTGGGCGCGGAGGCGACCGCGGCCCGGAAGGCGGTTGACCGTTCGTCGATCAGTCGCAGCAGAGCGGGGAACGCAAGTGTCGTTGTCACCCGGACTCTCTATCACTGCCTTTCAGTGATCGGACGGCGATTTTCACAGCCGTCGAACCCACACCCGGGCCCCGCCGTCCGTCCTCCTTCCGGGTACGGTGAGCTGACGTGCGGACCTGCGGCAACCCCGATCAATCGGGTGGCATGGGCGAAGACCGCACGCCGAACCACTGCTCGGCGCCCCACGCCTCGAACCGTTCGACCTCGGTGAACCCCAGCTTCGCCGCGAGACGCATCGAGCCGGCGTTGGCGGTCTGGGTGTAGAGCACCGTCGGTTCTCCGGGCAGCGCGTCGGCGAACCAGCCGAGTGCCGCGGTGCACGCCTCGGTGGCGTACCCGCGGCCCCACGCCGTCGGCAGGAACAAGTAGCCGAGCTCCGTCTCCCCGACTTCCCGACGGGAGTTGTTCGGACTCTCGGGGGCGTGTGGTCTGAGCTGTACCGTTCCGATCATCGCTCCGTCGAGCTCGACCACGAACCAGCCACGGCCCTGCCCGGGCACCTCAGGCACCGTGCGTTCGAGCTCGGCGCGTGGTTGAGGCCCGCCGAGATAAGCGTTCACCTCTGGCGAGGCGTTCAGCTCGATGACCGCTGCGCGGTCCCGGGGCTTCGACTCACGGAGTACGAGCCGCTCGGTCCTGATCGGGGCAGGTGGCCAGGCGAGAGGTCTGGGGTCAGCCATGCCGGCCAGGCTAGCAACGCTGTTGCTGTTGCTGTTGCTGTTGCCAGGTCACGGTCCGCTGGCCGCCGTTCGATCGTCGCCTAGAGTCCTGTCGCGAGGGTGTCCACGTCGTTGTCCATAAGACGGTCTTGGACACCCTCCTCCTCGTCTCCGCAGGCGTCCCTTGAACCACAGCACCATGGAGGAACCGGTGTCATACCCTCAACCGCGCACCCCTGAGGGGAAGCTCGCCGACGCGAAGCAGGAGCTGAGCCTCCCACGTATCGTCGTGATCTGCGGCTCCACCCGTTTCATGGCCGAGATGACCGAGGCCGATCTGCGGGAGACCAAAGCCGGAAGAATTGTCGTCAAACCGGGTTGCGACATGAAGGCGCCGCACGAACTCTGGTCCGATCCTGTCGAGGCCGAGGCGCTGAAGGTTCGACTCGACGATCTGCACCGAGCAAAGATCCGGCTCGCCGATGAGGTACTCGTGGTGGGCGACTACATCGGAGACAGCACCCGAGCCGAAATCGCCTACGCCCGGTCGCTGGGCAAACCCATGCGGTTCACGCACCCCGAAGTCGACCCCGACGCCTGACCGAGCCTTCTGCAACACCCTGCGGTCGCCGGTCGTGCCGTCGAGCATCTCGCGCAGGATGTCCAGGTGGGCCGTTGTGGCGGGCAGTCTCCTCGGTGAGGTGGAGGAGGATCCAGCGCAGGCCGACGTGGAGACCGTGGGCGCACGGCTCCCTGGGCCTGCTTGCCGACGTCGGCAGAAACCGTCCGAGACGAGACCTTCGCTCAGGAAACAGGCTCGGGAACTTCGCCCGGCCTGACCGGCACGATCTCGACCCGAGTGCAGCCCACGGCTTTGAGTTCGGTACGACGATGCTTCGCGGACCGTTTGTCGTACCTGCCGGCCGACGCCTGTGGGGCGCCGTCCGGGTCGATCCACAGGAGACCGTAGTGCTGCATCACGCTCGTCATGGAGATCATCACTTCCCCTCCCCCGGCGACCGTAAGCACACTCACTTCCCCTGGTCGACCATGACGGCACCGAGGGGACGGTCTCCCGGTAGCGGTGCCACCACAGCCGTACGCACAGGACACCGGTCAGCGGTCCACGGGAGGCAGGTGGACCAAGCCGGTGTCGTTCATGATGCGGTCGACGGTCTCGTGCAGCGCACTGTCGGTGCTGATGACGGTCTCGATACCGCCGGGCAGCAGGTCGCGCTCCCGGTACCAGTCGCGCAGCTGCGCCTCGTTGACGTCGTCGGCGATCGACTTGGTTGCGTGGCGTGCGAGGGTTTCACCGAACGGCACGTCCAGGTAGTAGCCGTGGGTCGGGCCGCGGTGGTCGGCGCGCAGCTGGGCGAGCATGTCACCGTAGCGGTCGGCGTAGAGGATGCCTTCGACCACGACGTGGAATCCGGCGTCCAGGGCGTAGCGGGCGGTCAGGTCGATCAGTCCGATGTTCGCGGCGCCGGGCCGGTCACGCTCCCGGAGGACTGTGCGGCGGAGGTTGTCCTGGCCGACCAACGCCAAGCCGCGGCCGAACCGCTCGCGAAGGCCGAACGCGACGGACGACTTCCCTGAAGCGCTGTTGCCCCGGACCACGACCAGCCGGGTTTCTTCGGTGCCCACCATCACGGCGATCACGTTATCGACGGGGTACCGACAGCGCATACAGCAGCTTGAGATGGCATGGGCGTCGCTTGGGCAGGGCTGGTGTGCAGGAGCGTGATGCCTGGGCTGACAGCCTGGGGTACCTACTTGAGCAAAGATCCCACCGGGGAGGTCCACGACGTCTCCGCCTCCCCCAAGCGCGCGCGGATCCTGCCCGCGTCCCCGTGGCCCAGGTGCTCCAGGAGTTCCAGGGCCCCGCGCCAGCACCCCGTGGCCCCGGCTCGGTCGCCGAGGGACAGGTGGGCCTCGGCCATGTGGTCCAGGGTTTGCGCGATCTCGCCCAGATCGCCGCGCTCCCGGCGCAGACGCAGTGAGTGGCCGAGGCAGGTGATCGCCTCCCGGTGGTCGCCCAGGAGGTGGTGGGCACGGCCCAGACTGTCCCAGGCGGCGCCCTCGCCGTCGCGGTCGACCAGTTCCCGGACGATGTGCAGGGACCGTCGGCAGTAGTGCACAGCCTGCCGGTGGTCGCCGAGGCACGACAGGTGCCAGCCGATCTGGTTGAGGACCCTGCCCTGCCCTATGCGGTGACCGGCGGCCTCGAAGAGGCTCAGCGCCCGCTGGGCGAGGTCCAGTGCGTCCGTGTGCCGCTTCCGGCGGCCGAGGACCGTACTCATGTTGCGCAGTGCCTGGGCCTGGGCCACCGGGTCGTCCAGATCGCGGGCGAGGCCCTCCGCGCGGCGCAGGTGGACGAGGGCGTCCTGGTGGCGGCCCTGACGGGAGCGGACACGGGCGAGGTTGCGGAGGGTGCGCGTCTCCCCGACGGTGTCGCCGGACCGTCTGCTCGCGTCCAGCGCCTGCCGGTGCGTGGTGACCCACTCCTGCCAGTGGCCCGCGAGGTCGAAGAAGGCGGTCATCGCCCAGGCGAGTTGCCAGGCATGGGTCTCGAAGCCGGCCCTGGAGGCCTGGCCCACCGCCGCCGTCAGGTTCGGCAGTTCCTCCGTGAACCAGGCCGACGCCCGTGCGGGAACGGTGAGCTGCTGCGCTACGACAGCGGGGTCCGGCTCCATCAGCGGTATCGGGTCCCGGTACCAGCTGAGGGCGTCCGACGCCGTCGCCGCGCTGTGCAGATAATGATCGAGGAGGCGGCGGAGGGCGGCGCGTCTGTCGCACTCCGGGTCGTGCCCCTCGGTCAGTTCCGTGGCGTACGCGCGGAGCAGGTCGTGCAGGGTGTAGCGGCTCGGCGAGTGCTGGTTCAGCAGGTGCGCCCGGGTCAGTTCTCCCAGGTGCGACCGTACTTGTTCAGGTCTCACGCCGGTCAGAGCCGCCGCCGCGGGGGCGGTGACGTCGGGGCCCGGATGCAGGCCGAGCAGGCGGAACAGCCGGGCCGCCCCGGGGCTCAGGCGGTGGTACGACCAGGAGAAGACGGCACGTACGTCCGTCGCGGGGTCGTCGTCGGCGAACGGATCCAATCCTGCGTCGGAGCGGCTCAGTTCGCGGGCGAACTCGGCGAGCCCGAACTGCGGATCGGCCGCCGCGCGGGCAGCCACGATCGACAGGGCGAGGGGGAGGCGGGCACAGCGGTCGATGATCTCCGCGACGGCCGCGGGGTCCGCCGCCAACCTGTCGGAACCGAGCCGGTGGGCCAGCAGCTGTCTGGCCTCGAGCACGGTCAGGAGACCGAGGCGGAGTGGCCGGGCGCCGTCCGCCGCGACCAGGCCGGTGAGCTGGTGGCGGCTGGTGACCAGGGCCAGGCAGCCGGGTGCGCCGGGCAGCAGCGGCCTGACCTGTTCGGCGTCGCGGGCGTTGTCCAGCAGGACGAGCATCCGCTTGCCGGCGCACAGGCTCCGGTACATGCGGAACTGCGCCTCCGGGTCGGCCGGCACGCGCTCGGCCGGCACCTCGAAGGCATCCAGGAATCCCCGTACCGCCTCCGCCGATGTCATGACCGACCCGCTGGGATGGAAGCCGCGCAGGTTCACGTACAACTGCCCGTCCGGGAAGCGCGCGGCCACCCGGGACGCCCAGTGGACCGCCAGCGCCGTCTTGCCCACACCCGCGGTGCCCGTCACGGCGGAGATCACCACGGCCCCGGGTCCGGCTCCGGGACGCCGTCGGTTCAAGATGTCGGCCAACAACGCGTCCAGCGTGTTCAGTTGCTCATCTCGGCCACTGAACCCGGGAAAGGGCGCGGGTAGTTGTGCCGGAACAGCCAGGGTCGCCGCCTGGCCCGCGGTCACCCACGTCACCGGAGGGGAATCCGATACCGGGGGACTCGGCACCTGCGGCTGCTGCGAGGTTCCGTCAGCCGTCCGCCGGAACTCCTCCCGGCCCGCTCCCGACAAGGCCAGCCCATCGGCCAGCCGCCGCACCGTGGCGGGTCTCGGGCGCTCGATGCGGCCCGTCTCCAGATGGCAGATCGTGCGGACACTCACGCCCGACCGTTCCGCCAACTCCTCCTGTGTGAGCCCCAGTCGGCGACGGTGGTCGCGCAGTACCTCACCCAGCATCGGCAACTCCCCGGCCCCCGCCGTGCCCCCGCCGCTCGGCTGCCCCAACCCTCCCACCCCTCCGCCCGCGTCGAGTGAGAGGACATCCGGCCACGTGCGGGTCGAACGCGGCACAGTTGCCTGTCAGTTGCGTGTCGCTTTCCTGGCCGCGCCGAGCGTCGCGCTGCGACTGTTTGCCACGTCGACACACATTCGTCCGGCATCGCAGCACCCTCACGGATTCCACACACAGGAGGAAAAGTGACCATGCGCCTCGGATCCAAGCTGGCCAAATACGGTCTCACGGCCGCGGCCGTGACCGTCATCGCCGTTCCGGTGACCGTCGTCGCCACCGCCGGGCCCGCCTCCTCGGCGGCCTACTGCGGCCGGACCGTCGGCGACATGGACAACAGGTCGTGGCCGAGGCAGACGGCGGGCGTCAGCGCGAACCAGCGCAGCGGCTCCAGCGCGAGCTGCGGCAACACGGGCTGGGCCGACAATCAGAACGTCCTGGACTACCACTGCTGGACCTCGGGCGACGGCGGGACCTGGACCTACCTCAGAAACGACACCGACGGCAGCTCGGGGTGGGTCAAGGACACACTGCTGCCCTCCGGCGGCTCCCGCGTCTGGTGCGGCTTCTGATCGACGGCCACACGCCGGCGGAGCCCTCGTGCGTCACCCCTGGGAGACTCCGGCCGCCCATCGGCTCCGTCGAGCGGCAGAAGGGTGAGCCGGCTCGCCCTGGCGCGCAACCGGGCTGACCTGGGCGACCGTCTCGGCGGAGCGTGGCAGCGGGGTGGGCCTTCTTGCCGAAGTCCCGCTCCGTGAACGGCCGGGGCCCGCGCCGTTCGGGGGGCGATCCATGGGCCCCGGGCCACCCGCGCCGTGCGGCTCAAGGCGCGGTCCTGGCTGCCGAGTCCTCCTGGCCTGCAAGGCTCCCCGAGTCCGTCCGACCCGCCTGCTCTGCTTGGTCTGCCCGGTCCGTCGGCTCTGCCAGGTCTGCCCGGGTCCGTCGGCTGCACGGTGCGGCATCGACGGACCGGCATGCCCCCCAGACAGGCCGCACCTCATGGACGGCAGTGCCTGGAGCGGTCCGCCCCCAGGCCGGCGCGGACAACGCCCGCGCCGGCCACGGTCCAGCTCCGCCAGGCCGTCGGGCACGTCGTCGCCGTCGGCCGGTGGAAGCGGACCACCCGGAGATCGTGGCGGCGCCGGGCCCGGATACGACTGACCGCGCGCCGCCCAGCTACTGCGCGGCCTGCCCGGGGCCGGCCGCAGGGGGCGGGGCCGACCACATTCGGTCCCCCACCTCGAAACGCACCGTCGCCTGGGCGGGGGCGTGTGCCCTGTTGTACGCGTGGATCCACACCTCGTGGCGGCCCGGGCCCAGGCTCGACCGGTCCAGGGCGGCCGTGAGCAGCCCTGTTCCGATGTCGTAGTGCGCCGGTACACGGCGGCCGTCCACCTCGACGGTCACGCGTGCCGGGTCCACCCCGGACAGCGGGTCGGCGACCCGGGCCTTGAGGCATCCGTCCGTGGAGATCTCGGTGATCGAGGGAGCGAGCGGCAGCGGCCGACCGCGGCGGCGAGCGCGGCGCTGGACGCGCGAGACGGACGGCGTGACCGCGCAACCGTCGAGCGCGGCCTCGAAGACCAGCGGGTGGTCCACGCCCCGCCGTACGCCCTGTCCCGCCACGACGGTGAACTCCGCTGCCACCCGCCCCACCCGGGGAACCGTGACCGTGCGCCTCGCCGGTCGGACGGTCCAGCCGCCGAAGGCCCGGCCGGTCACGGTGACGCGCCCCGGCACGTCGTTGAAGTTGTAGACGTCGACCGACATGCGGGTGGTGGTCCGCAGCCGGTAGCCGAGCGGTGGTTCGGCGTCGCCGTCTGCCTTGTTCGGTGCCGCGTCGGCGGCTTCGAAGCGCTGGCTCAGCACGATGTGGTCGGCGGCGGACAGGGGGTGCGGGGCCGGGCCGCGCGGCCCGGCGGGTGTCCGCCCCTCGTACACGACGTACACCGGATCCACCGTGACCGGCACCCGGCCCGAGCCGGGGACCCTTCCGATCCGTCGGCCCATGATGTCGTACACCTCTCCCCCACCACCCGCCGGTACCTTCACCCATGTCTCCGGGCCCTTCCCGGACCACGCCACCAGGACGCGCCGGCCCTCACCTGCCGCGAAGACGTACGCCTGGGCATGCCCCGGCAGGCGCTCCACGAACCGCGCCTCGCCCAGCAGGGAGGTCAGGGCGGCGTACGCGCTGTACGCGGGCCACGGCTGGAACTCCCTGCTGAGCAGCCCGAAGTACACGCCGTCGTCGTGAATGGGCGGGGCGCCGAACCAGAAGTGCCGCTCCGTGCCCGCCGCCAGGCTCAGTACCGTCGAGCGGACCAGGTAGCGTGCCTGGACACCCTGTTGGGCGGGAGTGAGGTCGGTGCCGGGGGTGGCGCTCAGAAAGGCCCCGCACTCGGTCATCCACATCGGCAGCTCCTGCCCGCCGTACAGTCGCCGCACCTCCCGTTGGGCGGCGGCGGTCTCGGGGACCTCGGGCTCGTCCTGGTCGGCCGGGTCCGGGTAGCCGTGGAAGGCCCACGCGTGGGCGTACCGGGCCACGCCGCTCTGGAGCATCAGCGTCTGGAAGTGGCTGCCGACGTCGGCGATCCCGGGCAGGACCACGGTCGTGGACCGGGTCGTGTCCCGGATGCCGAGCGCCGCCGCCTTCACGAACGCCGCGTGCTGGTCACCCGTCGAGCCGGTGGTGTCGATGTCCGGTTCGTTCGACAGCTGGACCGCGTCGGGAGAGGTGGCCGCGAGGTGGGCGGCGTAGCGGTAGGTGTCCCGCAGATCGGCGGTCAGCGGCAGCGAGGCGTCGGTCATCGCCCACTCGGGAGCGGTCGTCAGTACGTCCAGCACCGCCCGCCCGTGTGCGCGGAACTCCCGCCGCACGCCCTCGTACAACCGGGTGTCGTACACCCCGCGCCGGGGCTCGGCGGCGGGCCACGCCATTCCGTCGCGCACCCAGTGGGCGCCCATCTCGCGCATCGCGGAGGCGAAGGCCGCCAGCCGGGACGGGGGGACGAGCGAGAAGACGTACGCGTTCACGCCGAACCGTCCGCGCGGCACGGGCCGCTGGTCGGGGAGCCGGGCGAAGCAGCCGGTGAACCCCTCCGACTCCACACGGTAGTGCCCCGGCGGCAGTGCGGGAAGCGTCACCGACCCCGAGGCCCGGCCCGCGGGCACGGTGGCCGTTCCGGTGGCGACCCGCTCGCCGAAGTAGTCGGTGACCGTGAAGGGCAGCCGCCGAACCCGGTCCGTGCGCGCTTGGAGGACGAAGCGCAGCTCAGGCATGTTCTCGCCCCGGTGGACCCCCAGCGCGTCCGGGTCGCCGAGGTGGATCTCCCTCAGCCCCACCCGGGTCACGGGGGTCAGCGTGAAACGGTCGAGGAGGAAGCGGTATCCGGTGGAGGTCGACAGCACGCTCGCTTCGTCCACCACGAAGGTGATCGTGTGTTTGCGGTCCCGTCGCGGAGCACGGAGCTCCACGACTCCCAGGTCCAGCCGAGCCAGGTCCCCCCACGCGGGAGCCGACTCGTACCAGAACGGCTGGGAACGGGAGACCGGGACCGGCGGCCCGTCATCGACCGCGAGCGCGAAGTACGAGCCGGTCTCCTCGACATGGGGGTGCTCGACCGGGACGGTCGCCACCGCCTCCACCCGGTACGGGCCCGGCGCGGGCACCTCGACCTCGTACGTCGCGTACCAACCCGACGCGGGCGGACGCCGGTCGGTCTCCAGGGCGAGCAACGCCCCGCCGGACGCCCGCCGGTCCCTTCGTGCAGGGATGTTCGAGCGGGCGGCCGACTCACCCTGCACCGTGACCGCGACCGGCCGGGAGCCCGGGCCTCCGTCGCGACGCCCGAGTCTCATCGCTGCCGACGCGAACGTCCCCAGCCCCCATACCGCCACGGCCGTCGCCGTGGCCGTTACCGCCGTCACTGTGGTACGCCTGTCGATCGCCATACCGTCCAGCGCACCATGCGACAGGTATCCGAACCTCCTGCGGGGGAAGGGGCCCGGCCCTGGACTGTCCCCGAGAGTGGCCTCCATCCGGAGGTGGAGGGTGACCCTGAGACCCCGACCGTACGGGCCACGCGCTTCGCTGATGGGGCGCCGGCGCGGCAGTGAAACGGGTGCCACGCCCGGCCCCGCCGTCAAGGCCGTCGTGGGGCAGCAGGGGACCTCCTCGCCGACCACTCCGACGCGGTCCGATCCGTACCCAGGAGTGAGGGAACATGCCCTGGGGTCATGGGAGTTGCGTTCCAACCGTGATCAGTGGAAGAGATGGTAATGTCACTAAACGCATACATCCAGTGCCAGGCAGTGAAGCCGACTGCCCAGGCGCCTCCACCGCAGAACCGTAGGAGTCGACTTGGCATCTCGAAAGGGAACCGGCCGGGGCGCCTCCGTCCTGCTGACGGCCGCGTTGGTGACCGGAGTTCTCACCGGGTGCGAGCCGCTCACGGATGCCGCCTCCGCCGCGAGCTGTGAGGGCACCGGGAGCCGCGTGGACGAGCTGAAGTCGTACGGCGTTCTCGACGCGCGGCCTCGGGGAACCATCGCGCCCAAGGGTTTCGAGAAACTCGACGCCGGCTGCTGGGAGGACAGCGGCGAGGCGTGGCTGTACGCCGACCGCACCTATGTCTTCCCCGGCGACAAGGCCGACGTCACCCGGTACTACAGGACCGCGGCGGAGCGCGAGGGATGGCAGCCGTCCCGGGCCACGCAGAAGTCATCGAAGGAGGACCGGGCCACGAACCTGTGCTTCACCCGCGGAAAGGAGGACGACGCGACGATCCTGGACGTCTACTTCCTGACCGACGCGATCCTCGAAGCGGAAGAGAGCAAGCCCGGGCCCGAGTTCGACTCCGGGGTCGGCTACCGCGTGTCCCTCAGCTCCACGGCCGACGGGTCCGCGAACAGCTGCTCCGACTGAGGTCAGGCCCCAGGCCCCGGGCGACGGCAGGCGAGCAAGTCATCCACTCCCGGCCAACATTGGCCGGAAGTGATCACTCGTCATGTAACGGATTGACTTCCATAAGCACGCTGTAAAGATCATCAGGTGCTTGCGGGAAGATCCCGCACCGTTGCAAGGAGTGAGCTTGATAGCCACGTTCCGCAGACCCGGGCGGAGGGCGGGCAGACCGTCCGTCCAGCCCTTCCTTCCGCCGGCCCGGCGAAGACGCCTCCGATCGGTGGCGGCGACCGTCGTCCTGGCGATGGCGTTCGAAACTGCCCTGATCGCTGGAACCTCCACCGTCGCGGTCGGCCTGGGCCGCGAAGCCCCCGCCGCCGGCCGGGACAAGCGGGCGAAGGACCTCGGGTCCGCGACCGCCGGATCCGTGGCCGCCGCCCGCCTGAAGGCGAAGATCCAGAACCGTCGGATCGAGGCGCTGGACGCCCGTACCGAGAAGTCCACGGTGTACGTCGGCCCAGACGGTTCGGTGACGGAGGAGGCGTACGCCGGACCGATCCGGTTCCAGGACGACCAGGACCGATGGCAGGACATCGACGTCTCGCTGCGGAAGCTTTCGGACGGCGCGGTGGGCGCCCGACAGCATCCGCACGGGCTGCGCCTGGCCGGGAGGACCACGGCTCCCCAAGGGCTCAAGAGCGTCGGCGAGAGCACGGGCTCGGCCGGTGTGCCCCTGGTGACACTGGAGGGCCGCACCGGACAGCGCATGCAACTGGGCTGGTACGGGGCCCTTCCCGCGCCCGTGATCGAGGGCGAGGAGGACAACGTCGCCCGCTACCGGGGCGCCCTGCCCTCGACGGACCTGTTGATCGAGTCGACGCGTACCGGCTACGAGCAGTTCCTGGAGCTGAAGACCCGTTCCGCCGTCGACGCGAGCGGCGCGATCACCTACAGCCTCACCGCCAAGGGCCTGACCGCCAAGGAGAAGAAGGACGGCTCGGTCTCCTTCGCGAACGCCAAGGGCAAGTCCGTCGGGACGTTGCCGACGCCGGTGATGTGGGACGCCCAGGTCGACGCCAAGTCCGGTGAGCACAAGCGGACCGCCCCGGTCGGGGTGAAGGTGGCCCAGGACGGCGACACCGTCACCCTGACCCTCACACCGGACGCGAAGTTCCTGGCCGACCGCGCGACGCGGTTCCCGGTGACGATCGACCCGGCAATCAACGTGGGGTCCAGCTTCGACACCTTCGTCCAGGAGGGGACCACGACCGACCAGTCCGCCTCCACGGACCTCAAGCTCGGCAACAACGGCTCCTCCCAGGTGGCGCGGTCGTTCCTGTCGTTCCCGATGAAGAACATCACGGGCAAGCAGATCTCGGCGGCGAAGCTGAATCTGTTCGCGTACCACTCGTGGTCCTGCACCGCGAAAAGCTGGGAGGTGTGGTCCACCGGGGCCGCGAGCACGTCCTCGCGCTGGTCGGCCCAGCCGTCCTGGGGGACGAAGTACGCCACCAGCACCCAGACCAAGGGCTTCTCCAGCGCCTGCGCCGACGGATGGGTCAACGCCGACGTGACCTCCCTGGTGAAGGCGTGGGCGGCGGGCGGCAGTGCCACCCACCACCTGGGCGTGCGGGCCACGGACGAGACCGACCCGTACGGCTGGAAGCGGTTCCACTCCGGCAACGCCGCCTCGAACACGCCCTATCTGTCGGTGACCTACAACTCGGTCCCCGAGCTGCCGACCCTGATCGCCCCGCTCGGCGCGGCGGCCACCAACGACACGACCCCGACGCTGTCGGCGAAGGCCCTGGACGGCGACGGCTCACAGGTCACCCTCGACTACGAGGTGTGGACGTCCACCGGAACCACCGCCCTGCGCACCGGCTCCGGCGGCGCGGTCGCCTCCGGTGCCCAGTCCAACTGGACCCCGGCCGCCCTCCCGGCGGGCTCCTACAAGTGGCGGGTCCGGGCCGGGGACGGTTCCGCCACCAGCGCCTGGTCGGCCTTCCGTACCCTGACCGTGGACACCGCCTCCCCTGCCGCGACCTCGGTCGCCTCCGGCGACTTCCCCGCCGGGCAGTGGTCCGGCACGCCGAACGGCAGCGGTGACTTCACCGGAAGCTTCACCTTCACGCCGCCGTCGACGGACGTCAAGGAAGTCCAGTGGCAGCTGGACGGCGGAGCCTGGCAGACGATCGCCACCACCGGCGCCGCCGCGACGGCCAAGCCGGTGTTCCGCGCGGGCAGGCACACCCTGTACGCCCGCACCAAGGACGCCGCAGGCAACGCCTCCGCCACCGCCACCTTCGTCTTCTACGCGGGTTCGGGCGCGGCCCTGCTGACGCCGGCCCAGGGGGACCGGCCGGCGCGGCGGACCGTGTTGTCCGGCCAGGGCAAGACCGTGGACACCGGGGCCCGTTACCAGTACCGGCGCGGTGAGACCGACAGCTGGAAGGACGTCCCCGTCGCCGACGTGCGCCGCAAGTCGGACAACGCGGCCGTCGCCGCCTGGCCGGTGAAGGTGACCGGCGGTCTGCCGGAGGAACTGGTGTGGAACCTCACCGACACCCTCGCCGAGGACGGTCCGGTGGACATCCGCGCGGTCTTCACCGACGGCTCCGGCACCGACGCCTCCCCAGCCACCTCCGTCACCGTCGACCGTGACGCGGGTGCCGCGCCGACCCAGGCCGTCGGCCCGGGAGACGTGAACATGCTCACCGGTGACCACACACTCTCCGCAACCGACGGTTCGGCGTTCGGTCTGACCGCCAACCGCACCGCCTCCTCCCGGCGTCCGACGGCCGGCGGGAAGCAGGAGGGGCAGGTCGCCATCTTCGGTCCGCAGTGGACCGCGGGCGCCGCCGCGGAACTCACCGACTCCCAATCGCTGTACCTGCGCAAGACGTCGGACACCTCGGTCGCGCTGGTGGACGTCGAAGGGGACGAGACCGGGTTCACCGCGAAGAGCGGCGGCGGATGGAAGCCCGAGGAGGGGGCCGAGGCCCTGACCCTCACCGGCAGTCTCACGGGCTCCTTCACCCTGAAGGACACCGAGGGAACCACCTCGCAGTTCACCAAGATCGACGCGGCCGCGACGACCTGGCAGCTCGCCAAGAGCTCGCTCTCCACGGAGAACTCCACCACCTCGCTGTACTCGGAGAAGGTCACCGTCGGCGGGACCGTACTGGCCCGCCCGAAGTACGCGATCGCCCCCTCGTCGGCGGTGAGCAACGAGACCTGCGCCAACGCCCCGTCCACCAAGGGCTGCCGGATCCTGGAGTACCAGTACGCCACCACGACCACGGCGACCGGCAACACGCTCGGCGACTACGCCGGGCAGGTCCAACGCCTCCGTCTGTGGTCCACCGACCCGGGGGCGTCCACCGCCACCGCCACGGTCGTCTCCAGCTACGCGTACGACGCCTCGGGGCGCCTGCGTGAGCAGTGGGATCCCCGGATCTCCCCGGCGCTGAAGACGGCCTACACCTACGACAGCGCGGGCCGGGTGGTCACCCAGACCCCGCCGGGCGAGCTGCCCTGGACGTTCGAGTACGGCAAGGCGGGCGCCAGTTCGGTGGCCGGCGACGGCATGCTGCTGTCCGTCTCCCGGCCCACGCTGAAGCCGGGCAGCAAGGACGAGCCCGACGGCGGCAGGGCCGCGGTCTCCCTCGTCTACGACGTGCCGCTCTCGGGCACCAAGGCGCCCAACCAGGTGTCCCCGGCCGACGCCAGGACCTGGGCACAGACCGACACCCCCACGGACGCCACCGCCGTCTTCCCCGCCGACAGGGTGCCCGCCTCGCACAACGGCAACGACCTCGGCGCGGGCGACTACGACAAGGCGACCACCACCTACACCAACGCCTCGGGGCTCCAGGTCAACACCGGCCTGCCCGGCCGGCACCTGACCACCACCCAGTACGACGCGTTCGGCAACGTCGTCTTCGAGTTGGGGGCCACCAACCGCGAACTCGCCCTCGGCGACGAGGAATACCAGGTCAACACCCAGAGCGAACTCGGCATCCTCTCCGATTCGCCGGCGGAGCGCGCCCAGAAGCTGGCCACCGTCGCGAAGTACTCCAGCGACGGCAGACGGCTGGTGGACCGGCTCGCACCGCTGCACCTGGTCACCCTCACCAAGCAGCTCCAGGGCGATGCCGACAGCCCCGACATCCCGGCCGGCACCCAGGTGCCCGCACGGGAGCACACCGTCACCCGGTACGACGAGGGCCGCCCCGCCGACGGGTCCGCTCAGGTCATGGACCAGCCGACCACGACATCGACCGGCGCGTTCGTCGAGGATTACCCCGCCGACGGCGACGTCCGTACCAGCACCACCGGCTACGACTGGGTGAAGGGCCTGCCCACCAGCACGGTGACGGACCCGAACGGGCTCAAACTGACCCGCGCCTCCGCCTTCGACTCCCAGGGACGCATCACCAGGAACAGCCAACCCGAGTCCGACGGCACCGATGCCGGAACGACGGTCTCCCGGTACTGGACCGCCGGCGGGACCGGGGCCTGCTCCGGCCGCCCCGAGTGGGCTGATCTGCTCTGCTCCAGCGGCCCGGCCGGAAAGATCACCGGCGGTGGCCCGAACCCCGATGAACTGCCCACCAAGACCCTCGAGTACGACCGCTGGGGCAACGTCACCAAGGTCACCGAGACCGCCAACGGCGTGACCCGTACCACCGTCACCACCTACGACGCGGCCGGCCGAGGCAAGCAGATCCAGATCACCGGGGGCGTCGGCGCAGCCGTACCGACGCAGACCATCACCTTCGACGCCGCCAACGGCCAGGTCGCCACCATGTCGGACGGCGCCACCACGGTCCGCCATGTCGCCGACAGACTCGGCCGTGAGATCTCCTACGACGACGGCGCGGGCAACGTCACGCGCACCGAGTACGACGCCCGCGACCGCGTCACCAGGCGGTCCGACTCGGCTCCGTCGCAGACCACGTACAGCTACGACAGCCTCACCGGGCTGCCGACCCGGGTGCACGACTCCGTCATGGGCGGCATCGGTGACGTCACCGGCTCCTACGACTCCGACGGGCGCCTGTACAAGCAGAAACTGCCCTGGAACATGGACGTGGAGTTCAACCTGGACCCCACCGGAGCCGAGACCTCACGCTACTGGCACTGGGAGTCCGGCTGGACCGTCCAGGGCGAGTCGCTCAGTGAGAACATCCACGGCCAGGTCGTCTCCCGCACCACGTACACCGGCGGCGGCGCGTACCAGGAGTACTCCTACGACGCGGCGGGCCGGCTGACCAAGGCCGACGACACCCAGACCGGTGTCACGACCCACCGCGGGTACGGGTTCGACGACAACACCAACCGCACGTCCCTGGTGACCACGGTCGACGACGTGGACGGGGGATCCCCCACCAGCACGACGGTCAACTCCTCCTACGACAGCGCCGACCGACTGATCGCCACCGGCACCGCGTACGACGCCTTCGGCCGCACGACCACCCAGTCCAGCGGGGCCGAGAACGCCTACTTCGCCAACGATCTGGTGCGCCGGATCACGGCGCGCGGCGAGCGCACCACCTGGAGCCTCGACGCGGCCGGCCGCCTCGCCTCGTCCACGACGGAGAGCCAGGACGACAATGGCGCCTGGTCCACCACCACGACCACGCGCAGCCACTACGGCGCCGACGGGGACAACCCCTCCTGGATCGGCGAGGGCGACGACAAGATCACCCGGAACCTGTCCGACCTGACCGGGGGCCTGATCGCCACCACCGGCGCGACCTCCGCCGAGGTGGTCCTCCAACTCGCCAACATCCACGGCGACATCACCACGCAGATCCCCCTGGCGGACGCCACCACACCCGTCGTCAACAGCTACGACGAGTACGGCAACCTCCTTCCCGGGACGGACGCGGCCCGCTACGGCTGGCTCGGCGCGGAGCAGCGCTCGTCGGAGACGCCGAGCACGGTCACCCTCATGGGGGTCCGCCTCTACGACTCCGACAGCGGACGTTTTCTCTCCGTCGACCGCATCGTCGGGGGCAACGCCAGCTCCTACGACTACTGCTTCGCCGACCCGGTGAACTGCTACGACATCAGCGGCAACTACAGCATCAACAGCCTCGTTCCGGAGGCCGCGATATGCGCCCTGTTCCTGCTGTGGTGTGCGGACATGTCCTACATCACCTACTGGGCTCTCGGAGAGGCCAAGAAGAGATACTCCAACGGCGCGAAGCAGAACGCCTACCGGCACTGCATCTGGCAGGCGATGCTGACCTGGGCGGTCGGCTCCTCCCTCGCCAAGGCTCTCGGCAACGCCCACGAGAGGAACGCGGCAGGCACCAAGGCCGCCAAACGTGACTCCAAGGCCGACCAGTTCAACAACAAGGTCGGCAGAAGACTCGGAGGGAAGATCACGGCCTGGACCTACGGAAAGGCGAAGGAGACGGCCTGCCGCTTCTGCAAGGACGCGGTCAAGAAACACAAGCTGAAGTCCAACGCCGCGGGCAAGAACATGGTCTAGCCGCGTCCGGCGGTTCCTGAGACCGGCCGCGTGCGGGCACGGGCAGAGCGGGGTGGTGCGGAGGTCGCGCCACCCCGCTCGGCACGCAGGGCTGGGGGGGAAGCGCCGGTGCGGATGAGGCCGCCGAAGGTGGTCACCACGGCCGCGGCGCCCCGCGGTGAACTGGTGGCGTGACAGCGGCTCTCCGACCACGCCGAGGTGACCCACAAGGATACCGACACCGTGTCGGCCGCCCCGGCCGACGACGGCGGCGATGTCGTCGCCGAGGCAGACATCGACGGTCTCCACCCCGACTTTCTCCTGACCTTCGAAGCGTCCTGCGTCAGCTCTCCTCCGCCCCGGTGTCCTCGACCGTCCGAGCCGGTGTGTCGAGGAGCAGGAGCGCCTTGCGCACCTCCTCGACGCGGGGCGAGTCGAGCGCCGTGTACAGCGCCAGCGCCGTCCGGAGGTGGTGCGCGGCCCGCTCCGGATCCCGCAGCGCCTGCCGGACCAGGGCCGTGCCGAGGTGGGCGCGTGCCTGTTCCTCCCGCTCCTCGATCCCCGACGCCACGTCCAGCGCCGAGGCGTGCGCGTCGAGTGCCTCGGTGTGCCGTCCGGTTCCGTGCAGCGCCTCTCCCAGGCCGTTGAGAGCGCCGGCCTCGCCGTAGCGCTCCCCGGTCCTGCGGAAGAGGTCCAGGGCCTGGCGCTGATGTGCGGCCGCCTCGTCGTCCCGGCCGAGACCGTGCAGCGCGTTGCCCAGGTTGGACAGCGCGTGCCCTTCCCCGCCGGTGTTGCCGAGCCGTCGGAACAGGGCCAGCGCGCGCTCGAAGTATCCGGCCGCGGCCGCGTGGTCGCCCAGCCGGGCCACGACGATGCCCAGGTTGCCGAGCGCGCTGGCCTCGCCGAGCGCGTGGCCCGTTGAGCGGTAGAGCTCCAGTGCCCGGCGGTACTTCTCGATCGACGCCTGGTAGTCCTCCAGCAACTCGTGCACGATGCCCAGGTTGTTCAGCACGTCCGCCTCGCCGTGCGCGTCGCCCTCCGCGCGGAACAGCCCGACAGCCCGCTCGTGGTGCTCGGCGGCCTCCCGGTACTGCCCGCGCAGTTCGTGCAGCACTCCGACGTTGGTCAGATGCCGGGCCTCGCCGGTCCGGTACCCGACGCGCCGGCACAGCACGAGCGCGGTGTCATGGTGCCGGAGCGCGCTGTCGTAGTCGCCGAGCCGCCGGTGTACCGCCCCCAGACAGACCAGCACGTCGGCCTCGCCGCGGGCGTCGCCGGCCGAGCGGGCCGCCCGCAGCGCGTGGGTGTGGACGGTCAGGGCGTCGGCGTAGTGCCCGGACCGCTCGTAGTGCCGGTGGAGGGTGGTGGCGAGGCGCACGGTGTGCCCGGACGGGCCGAGCTCCTCGGTCCGCGAGCACAGTGCCACCAGGGTCGGCTGGGCGGCGGCCAGCCAGGCACGGCACTCCTCGGCCGTCCGCAGCGGCGGCAGTCCGGCGGCCGGCAGCTCGACGGCGGGGCGCAGATGCCGTTCGGCCGGGTAGAGCAGGTCCATGGCCGCCGCGGACGCCGCCAGGCAGTGGTCCAGCAGCCGGGCCACGGCGGCGTCCCGGTCCTGCGCCGGGTCGTGCCGGGCGGCCAGCTCCCCGGCGTAGGCCCGCAGCAGGTCGTGCATGCCGTGTCGGCCGGGACCGGTCCGCTGCACCAGGTGCGCGCCGGCCAGCACGTCGAGCGCACGCCGGGCGCGGTCGGCGGACTCGCCGGTCAGGGCGGCGGCGGAGTGGACGTCGACCTCCGGACCGGGGTGCAGGCCCAGCAACCGGAACAGCCTGGCGGGCAGTTCGGGGAGGCGGTCGTAGGACCAGGAGAACACGGTGCGCACCGCGGCCCGCGGATCTCCGTCGCCGTCCAGGAGATCGAGCCGTCGTCGGCGGTCCCGCAGTTCGGCGACCATGCCGGTCAGGGGCTCCGCGGGCCGCGACAGCACCAGCTCGGCCGCCACCCGCAGGGCCAGCGGCAGCCGCCCGCACTGCTCTGCCAGGGCCGCTGCCTCGGCGGGCTCGGCGTCCACGCGCGGTCCGATCAACGCGCGCAGCAGCGCCGTCGCGTCGTCGGGTGACAGCGCGTCGAGGGCCACCCGGTGCGCTCCGTGCAACGCCACCAGCGACGTCAGCGCGTCCCGGCTCGTGATCAGCACCCGGCAGCCCGGGCCGCCCGGCAGCAGCGGTCTGACCTGTGCGGCGGAGACCGCGTTGTCGAGGAGGACGAGCAGCCGCCGTCCGTCGACGGCCGTCCGGTAGCGCGCCGCCCGGTCGTCGAGCCGCAACGGGATCTCCGGCCCCGGGACCCCGAGCGCGGTGAGGAACCCGGCCAGGGCCTGCGTCGCGGACACCGGCTCCTCCGGGTCGTAGCCCCGCAGATCGACGTAGAGCTGCCCGTCGGGGAAGGCGTCCCGCATCCGGTGCGCCCAGTGGACGGCCAGCGCGGTCTTGCCGACGCCCGCGGTGCCGGAGACGGCGGAGACGACCATCGCCGCCGTTCGGGGGGCGTCCTCCCCGGCGCACAGATGCTCTGTCAGTTCGGCGAGTTGGTCGTCACGGCCGGTGAAGGGACGTACGTCCATCGGAAGTTGTGACGGGATCGGCGCGGGGGCGGCGGTCACGGCCGGGGCGGGCGCGGGGCGCGGTTCGGCGGACGGCTGCCCGGTGTCGCTCTCGCTCAGCAACTCCGCGTACGCGGCCCGCAGTTCACGGCCCGGAGGTACACCGAGTTCGTCGGCCAGCTGCCGCCGGATCGCGGTGTAGGCGTGCACCGCCTCCGCCGTCCGCCCGGCCTCCCCCAGGGCGCGGACGAGCATGACCGCCAGGGGTTCGGACAGGGGGTGCTCGGCCGCCATGGGTCCGAGCAGGCCGGGCACCTCCTGTGGTCTCCCCTCGTGCAGGAGGGCTCCGGCCCAGGCGAGCGCCGCCTCGACACGTTCACCGTTCCACACGGTCCGCATGCGCTCGGCCCAGGCCCCGGCCTGCTCCGGCAGCGGTGTACCCCGCCACAGCCGCAGCGCATCCTCCAGCACACGCACCCGCTCGGCCTCGGTGGGGCACGCCCGGCCCCGGGCGACGAGCGCGCGGAAAAGCAGCAGGTCGACGGCGTTCTCGTCCGCTTCCAGGACGTAGCCACCGGAGGCCCTGACGACACGGAGCGCTCCGCCCTCCCCGTCCCGCGGGGCGCCCTCCGACTCGGTCGACGCGGCGTCCTCCAGGAGCCGTCGCAGTCGGCTGATGTGCGCGTACAGGACCGACCTGGCCCCGTCGGGCGGATCGGCGTCCCATACGCGGTCGATCAGGGTGTCCACGGGGACGGGACGCCCGGCGTCGGTCGCCAGCGCCGCGAGGACCGCCCGTCGGCGCGGCTGCCCCACCTCGCGCACCCGTCCTCCGACCCGCAGCTCCAGGGGGCCGAGCAAGTGCAGTCTCACCGTTGCCGCCGTGCTTCCACTGGTCCTCCGACTTATTCGCCACCTCGATGACCGGTCGGCCCCACGCCGGCCGTCACAAGGTTTTCGCAAGGTCCACCGTAGATCCTCACGGCGCAGGCCGTCGGGCGTTCCGCCGTACGAACGAGCCCCACCGGAGAGCATTCTGACGGGGCGTCGCATCGGGCCGTCGGGTCCCCTGTCGTACGGGGTTCGGCAGGGGCCCGGTCGACCTGGATCCATAAACACCCCAAGAGGAGACAGAACATGAACCTTCGGCGTTGGGCCGCGGCCGCGTCCGTCCTGATGATGGCCGGGGCGGGCACCGCCGTCGCCGCCCCCGCGAGTGCGGCCCCGGCCGCCGGCTGCTACGGCGCGTCCTGCGAGGGCAAGGACCCCGACGTCTACTGCTCGGACGACGCGAGGTCCCCCGTGGGCGGGGTGCGGATAGGCCAGGCGTACGTGGAGCTGCGCTACAGCCCGAGCTGCCGGGCGGCGTGGGCGCGCATCTCCGACGCGAGCTACGGGAACGGCCAGTTCACCCCGTTCGTGACCGTCCACCGCAACTCCGACGGGCGCGAGTACACCTGCGCCGTGCAGCGCGGCGCCACGGGCTGCTACACCCGGATGGTCAACGACGTCAACGTGACCTCGTTCGCCAAGGGCGAGTGGGACAGCGGCGCGCGGACCTACACGGGTCGCACGTCGAGCTACTGACACGCACCGCCCCCGGGTGCCCGGGCCGGGCCCGCCGCGACGCACGCGGCGGGCC
>NZ_JBHVDD010000104.1:0-31576 GCF_042802995.1 Streptomyces sp. NPDC057438 | reverse complement strand
ACCGAGAACCTTCGGTGGGGCCCGCCGCCGTGGCCGCCGCTCCAGGGCGGCGGCCGGTGCTCAGGTGACGTCGTCGTAGCCGTTGATCCGTTCCCGGCCGGGCTCGGCCTGTGCGGGCAGCGCCCGGCTCGCGGGCACGGCCTCGATCTCCCCGATGTCCTCGGGGGTGAGATCCAGCTCGGACGCCTCGTCGTCGGCGGGTCCCAGTGCGTCGCGATGCCGCCGGCGCTTGTCGTTCAGCAGGGAGATCCCGGTGGCGACGAAGTAGAGCGCGATGATCGGCGCGGCGAGCGAGAGCATCGAGACCGGGTCGACGGTCGGGGTGGCGAACGCGGCGAACACGGTGACGGACATGATCATGGCCCGCCACCAGCCCAGCATCCGCTTGCCGGTGACCATGCCGGTCATGTTCAGCATGACCAGCACGAGGGGCAGCTCGAAGGAGAGGCCGAAGACGATCACCATGCGGGTCACGAGGTCGAGCAGCTCGTCCAGCGGCAGCAGGTTGACCGTGTCGTCAGGGGTGAAGTCGAGCAGGACCTCGGCCGCCGCGGGCAGCACGTGGTACGAGAAGTAGGCGCCCACCATGAAGAGGGGGAAGCCCGCGGCCACGAACGCCATCGAGTAGCGCTTCTCGTGCCGGTGCAGGCCGGGCGCGATGAAGGCCCAGAGCTGGTAGAGCCAGACCGGGCTCGCGATGACCACACCGGCCGTCAGGGACACCTTGATCATCAACGTGAACGGACCCATCAGACCCGACATCGTGATGTTGCCGCAGGCTCCCTTGCTCTCCTTGGCGAGCTCCGTGAAGTCCCGCGTGCAGCCGACGGCTTCCTGGACGGGCCGGGTGAGGAAGTTGATGATCTCCTGGTAGAAGACCAGACCGATCACCGAGGCGATCACGATGGCCAGCATCGCCTTGCCGAGCCGGTTGCGGAGCTCGCGAAGGTGTTCCACGAGGGGCATCCGCCCCTCGGGGTCCTTTTCCTTCTCCGTCTTGCGGGCAGACTTGAGCAACCCACGTCCTCATCTCGTGCGGCAGGCCGGACGTCCCGTCCGGCCTTGCGTCAGCGCTTGGTCGTGTCCGTCGGCTCGGTGACCGGGCGGGAGCTGGTCACGTCGCCGGGGGCGGCCTGGATGGTGCGCTGTGCCGGGGTCTCGCCGCCGGGGTGCGGAGGCGCGGCCGCCGCGTTGGTGTCGTCGTGGCCGTCGGACTTCATGGCCTTGGCCTCGCTCTTGAGGATGCGGGCGGACTTGCCCAGCGAGCGCGCCATGTCCGGCAGCTTCTTCGCACCGAACAGCAGGATGATGACGACGAGGATCAGAATGATCTCGGTGGGGCCGAGCCTACCCATAGCTGTCTACCTTCTTCACCGAGGCGGCGGGTGGGGGCTGTCCGACCGGTCGGACAGGTGTCCGAACGATCGTGCTGGCAGCGATCGTAACGCTCAGGGGTAAACGTCAGGCAATCCCCCTGCGTACTCCCGATTCGCGACCCGGGCCTCGTTCTCCGTGCCGCGACAGGCAGCGTACCTGCCGAAGGTGAGAAGGTGACAGGGCGAAGTGGCGCAAAACGCACTCACCGGTGAAGTCACAGGGCCCTCGTCCGGAACTCACAGAGCGTCCGCGGAGCGGGCCGCGCCGGCTGTCGCCCGCTCCAGATCCTCCGCCGCCCGGCTGATCCTGCGCGCCGACTCCGTGACCTGCGTACCCAGCCGCCGGGCCTCCAGGAAGACCCGCACGGCGAGCACCCCGAGCACGACCAGCCCCACGAAACCCACAGCCACCGCGAACATCGCCCAGAACATGAGCCGACCCTACTGCCTGGCCCTAGCCCGCCGAATGCAGCCGCAGGGTCCGCACCCCGCCGCCGGTCAGCAGCTCCACGATCCGCTCGCCGGCCGGCTTGCGGACGGCGATGCCGCACTCCGGGCAGGTGAAGGAGTAGAACGTGGTCTTGCTGGTGGCGCCGATGGCCAGCCGCAGCGCGCTCGCGCCCAGTTCGACATGGGCCCGGCAGTCGGGGCAGCCGGCCCTGAACACCACGTCCACGGCCTTCTTCATACCCGCGAAGGCGACCGCCACGGTCATCTCCCCGATCTCCTGGATCTCCTGCACACCGGACTTCACGCCCGACTTCACGCCGGCCTTCACACCCGACACAACCGAACCGCCGCTCACAGCCCTCGCATCTCCTTGTTCCGGTCGTACGCCGTCGTCACGGTCCCGCCGTCGGGGACTCGCCGTCAGGGACTCGTCGTCACCGTCGTCGCGGCCTCGTCATAGGCCGCCAGCGCCTCGCGGGCGGCCGTACGCGCGCTCTCCGCGAGGTCCTGCGGGGAGACGATCCGGCCGTCGCGCCCGAGCCGCAGCGCCAGGCGCCGCAGCGAGGCGGGTTCGGGGGTGCGCAGGCTGATGCGCAGCCCGCCCTCCGGCAGCTCCTCGGCGGTGTCGTGCGGGTAGTACTCGGCGACCCAGCGCCCACCGGGCCCGACCTCGACGACGACCTCGGGATCCTCGGCGGCGGGCTGCACCAGCGCCTCCGACAGGTCCCGCAGCTCGATCTCGGGCGGCGCGGACGGCTCGTCGAGGATCTTGATCTCGGCGACCCGGTCCAGCCGGAACGTACGCCGCGCCTCGGAGCGCCGGCACCATGCCTCGACATAGGTGTGCCCGACGCTGACCAGGCGGATCGGGTCGATCTCGCGTTCGGTGACCTCGTCCCGGGCGGGCGAGTAGTAGCGGATCCACAGCCGCCGGCGCTCCGAGATGGCCCGGTCGACGTCCGCGAAGACCCCTCCCTCGGCCTCGAAGGTGACCGACAGCCGCGAGCTGGCGCCCGCTGCCTCCCCGGCCGCGCCCTCGACCTTGGCGGTGGCCCGCAGCAGGGCCTGCCGGTCGCTCTCCCGCAGTCCGGGCAGGGTGGCCACCGCACGGGCGGCCACCAGCAGGGCGGTTGCCTCGTCCGCGGCGAGCCGCAGCGGCTCGGCCGCCTCCGCGCCGAGGGCGGCCGGATTGTGCCACCAGATGCGCTCGCCGTCGGTGTCGATGTCGAGCAGATCACCGCCGCGGAAGCTGGTCCCGCACATGGGCAGCACATCGAGGTCCGAGACGAGCTCGTCCTCGGTGATCCCGAAGGCACGGGCGACGTCCTCGATCCGGGCGCCGGGCCGCTCCCGCAGATACGTCACCAGGGAGAGCATCCGCCGGGTCTGGTCGAGGGCATTCGTCGGCCGGGCCGGTTTTCCCACCACGTTCCTACGTCCCCCTCAACCCTTGGCCACGGCACGCAGCCGGTCCACCACGTCGGCCCGCAGCTCGGCGGGCTCCAGGACCACCACGTCGGGCCCGAACTCGACCAGCCAGGCATCCAGCCCGTGCCCGTACGGAATCTCCAACTCGTCCCAGCCGTCCCCGAGTTCCCGTACGGCCGAGGCCTTCGCCCGAAGCGGGTAACCGGCGCCGGAGCGCAGCCGGATCAGCGCGGACCGGTCGGCGGTCTCCCCGGCCCAGCTCGCGACCGTCTCCCGGACCGTGACGACGTCCGGCACCTCCGCGGTGAAGGCGTTCCCCCGGCTGCGGACCTTGCCGGTGATCCGGGAGAGCCGGAAGACCCGCTCCGCCCCGCGGTCACGGTCGAACCCGGCGAGATACCAGTGACCGCGCCAGCACTCCAGCGCCCACGGCTCCACATGGCGAGGCTCGGGGCGCGCGGCGGTCGCCTTGCGGTAGTCGAAGACGACCGGGCGCCGGTCGCGGCAGGCCAGCATCAGCGGTTCGAAGGCGGCCTCGTGCACCGGGATGCGCGGTTCCAGGGCTCCGTGGGCCTCGTAGGGGTCGACGTCCTCGGGCAGTCCGGCCGCGCGCAGCTTCTGCAGGGCGCCGCTCGCGGCTCCGGCGAGACGCGCCTGCTGCCAGACCTTCGCGGCGAGTCCGAGGGCCGCGGCCTCCTCGGCGTCGAGGGTGATGGGCGGGAGGCTGTTGCTGTCGCGGCGGGCCAGATAGCCGACCTCGCCGTCGAGGTTCTCCACCGTCTCGATGACCAGGCCGAGTTCGCGCAGATCGTCCTTGTCGCGCTCGAACATGCGGTTGAAGGAGTCGTCGCTTCCCGCTGCGCCGTGTTCCGGCCTGACGGCCTCGACGTACGCCTCGATCGAATCCCGCAGCTCGCGCTTGCTGAGCGGCCGGCGCGTCCCCAGCAGACACAGCGCCAGGTTCATCAACCGCTCGGCCTTGGCAATGGCCATCGACGCCCTTCCTCCGGGTGTTTCCGCGGCACGAACCTACCGCTACGAAGCGTCGCGGCAAAAGCCGAGGGCCCATGCCCGAACAGGCATGGACCCCAGACAGTCGAGACCGGTCACGACACGGTCGGCCCTGACACGGCTTCCGACGGATCAGACCCCGAGCAGATCGACCACGAAGATCAGCGTCTCACCGGGCTTGATCGCCGGCGTCGGGCTCTGGTTGCCGTAGGCGAGGTGCGCCGGAATGGTCAGCTGACGGCGGCCACCGACCTTCATGCCCTGGACGCCCTGGTCCCAGCCCTTGATGACACGACCGCCGCCGAGCGGGAAGCGGAACGGCGCACCACGGTTCCAGCTGGCGTCGAACTCCTCACCGGTGGAGAAGGACACACCCACGTAGTGCACGGTCACGGTCTGGCCCGCCTGGGCCACCTCGCCGTCGCCCTCCCAGATGTCCTTGATCTCCAGGTCCGCCGGCGGCTCGCCCTCGGGGAAGTCGATCTCGGGCTTGTCAATGCTCACGTCTTCAGGCTCCTGCTTGTGTATGTACTGGACAACGCCGGACAGTCTCGCATCCCGGGGCCTCACATCTTCGCGAGGATGTCCACGGTGAACACCATCACGGAGTCCTTCTTGATGTCGCTGCCACTCGGCGGCGTGTCCCCGTAACCCAGCTTCGGCGGGATGACGATGAGAAGGCGACTGCCCACCTTCTTGCCGGTCATGCCCTGCGACCACCCCTTGACGACCTGCTTCAACCCGAACGAGCTCAGCGCCCCACGGCTGTACGAGGAGTCGAACTCCTTGCCGGTGTCCCAGAGCACGCCCTTGTACTGCACGAGGAGGCTGTCGTCCGCACCGACCTCGGGGCCGTCGCCCTCGATGATGTAGTTCGCCACCAGCTTCGTCGGCGGGTCGACCTTCGGCACCTCGATGGAGGGCGCCTTGCCGTCGGTGTTCGTGCCCACCTTCGGCAGGTCCACGTCGTCCTGCGCGACCTTCGTGCCCTTCGCCGAACTCTTGGCGTTGAAGGTGTCCTGGATGTCCACCACGAAGACCAGCGTGTCGGTGCCCTTGATCCCCGCCTGCGCGTTGCCGTCCTTGCCGTAGCCCCAGGTCGGCGGCACGGCCATCTGCACCCGGCTGCCGGCCTTCTTGCCCGTCAGCGCATACCGCCAGCCGTCGATGATGCCCTGCGGGGAGAGCTGGATGACCAGCGGGGTCTTACGGTCGTAGGAGTTGTCGAAGACCTTCGCCGTCGACCAGATCTGCCCCAGGTAGTTCGCCTGGATGTAGTCGCCCTCGGCGACCGTCTTCCCGCTGCCCGCGATGACCGTCTTCACCGCCAGATCCTTCGACGGCTCACCGCTGCCCTTGGCCACGGTCGGCTTCTCGTCGAACTTCACCCCGCCCGTGATCGCCGGCAGCGGGCCGTCCACGATCTTCGGCGGCTTCGCCGCGCCGCTCGCCGACGCGGACGGGCTGCTGCTGGCCTTGGCCGAGTCGGACTCACCGTCACCACAGGCGGCGAGCGTGACCAGTCCAGCGGGAACAGCGATGAGAAGGGAGCGTCGGCGCACGATGAAGGCCTCGTATCGGTCGATCTTGTCGGATGGCGTGCGCGCAACTCTACGGCGTGCGAAGGGCGCCGTACGGCAAACGTACGGCGCCCCGCGTTGCGTTCCGACAATCAGGCCCGGAACATTCCGGCTCACATTCCCGCGATGAGCTTCTCCACCCGGTCGTCCACCGAACGGAACGGGTCCTTGCACAACACCGTGCGCTGTGCCTGGTCGTTGAGCTTGAGATGGACCCAGTCGACCGTGAAATCCCGACGCTGTTCCTGAGCGCGCCGGATGAAGTCACCACGCAGCCGCGCCCGAGTCGTCTGCGGCGGAACCGACTTGCCCTCGAAGATCTTCAAGTCATTGCAGATACGGGTGGCTTGACCTTTCCTCTCCAGCAGGTAGTAGAGGCCACGACGGCGGTGGATGTCGTGATACGCGAGGTCTATCTGGGCGACCCGCGGATGCGACATGGTCATGTTGTGCTTGGCCCGGTACCGCTCGATGAGCTTGTACTTCATCACCCAGTCGATCTCGGTACCGATCCGGTCGAGGTCCTCGGCCTCGATCGCGTCCAGCGTGCGGCCCCACAGCTCCAGGACCTGCTCGACGGTGCCCGTACGGATGCCGCGGCGCTCCACGAAGTCCACGGCCTTCTCGTAGTACTCGCGCTGCACCTCCAGCGCGGAGGCCTCCCGGCCGCTGGCCAGCCGCACCTTGCGACGGCCGGTGATGTCATGGCTGACCTCGCGGATCGCCCTGATCGGGTTCTCCAGGGTGAGGTCACGCATGACCGTGCCCGCCTCGATCATGCGCAGCACCAGGTCGGTGGCCCCGACCTTCAGCAGCATGGTCGTCTCGGACATGTTCGAGTCGCCCACGATGACGTGGAGACGGCGGTACCGCTCGGCGTCCGCGTGCGGCTCGTCGCGGGTGTTGATGATCGGCCGGGAGCGGGTGGTCGCCGAGCTGACGCCCTCCCAGATGTGCTCCGCGCGCTGGCTCACGCAGTACACCGCACCACGCGGGGTCTGCAGCACCTTGCCCGCGCCGCACAGCAGCTGCCGGGTGACCAGGAACGGAATCAGGATGTCGGCCAGCCGGGAGAACTCCCCGTGCCGGGCCACCAGATAGTTCTCATGGCAACCGTACGAGTTGCCCGCCGAGTCCGTGTTGTTCTTGAAGAGATAGACGTCGCCCGCGATTCCCTCCTCGTGCAGGCGGCGTTCGGCGTCGACCAGCAGTCCTTCGAGAATGCGCTCGCCGGCCTTGTCGTGAGTGACGAGTTCGGTCACGTTGTCACATTCGGGTGTCGCGTATTCCGGATGTGAGCCCACGTCGAGATAGAGACGGGCCCCGTTCCGCAGAAACACATTGCTGCTGCGGCCCCATGACACGACACGGCGGAAGAGGTACCGCGCCACCTCGTCAGGAGACAGACGGCGCTGTCCCCTGAACGTGCACGTGACGCCGTACTCGTTCTCCAGCCCGAAAATGCGGCGGTCCATGACTGAACATTACGCCCGATCCACCGAGCTGAAACGGGGTTCGGCAGCACGGTTTGGATCATTTTCCGATGAGGCCGCAACCACCGCACCCCCGGAGGGATCAGCGAGAACCCGTCCGGTGGCCAGCAGAACCAGCAACGACACGGCCCCCGCCGCACCCGGCACGACGAACCCCCACAGCGTTCCGCCCCATTCGACCACCGGCCCCGCCACCGCCGTTCCGGCCGACTGGCCCACCGTGAACGTCGTCACGATCCACGAGAACGCCTCCGTCACCGTGCCACGCGGCGCGTGCCGGTCGACAAGAACGAACACACAGGCGATGGCCGGCGCCAGGAACACCCCCGCGAGCGTCGTCAGCCCCGTCATCCCCACCGGCCCCGGCATCAGCGTCAGCGGCACGTAACAGACCGCCAGCAGCGCCACCAGCGCCTGCAGACGCCGCTCCGGCGCCCCACGCCACCGGCACGCGCCGTACACCGTCCCGCCCACGAGCGCGCCCAGCCCCACACCCGCCATCAGCCAGCCATAGACGGCGTCCCCGCCGTTTCCGTCCGCGTACGACAGGGCGGCCACCGTGATCGAACCCAGCGCGATACCGACGAAGAAGAACGCGCCCAGCAGCGCCAGCAGCCCCGGCGAACGCAGCGCGCCCAGCCAGTGCGCCTCACGCGGAGCCGAACGCCAGGCCCGCGAAGGCGGCGAGAGAACCACCCACAGCGCCCCGAGCACCCCGACGACACTGAGCACCACCAGCGCCGCCGACGCCGACCACAGCGCCACGCACACGGTCACCAGCAGCGGCCCGACCGTGAACATGACCTCCTGCGCCACCGCGTCCATCGCGTACGCCGTGTGCACCTGCTCCTCCCCGCGCAGCACCGAGGACCACAGCGCCCGCAGCCCGCCCTCCAGCGGAGGCGTGAACAGCCCGGCGACCGCCATCGCGAGGTACGCCACCGGCAGCGGATCCAGCCCCGACAGGGCGAAGGCGGTCATGGCGAGCGCGGAGACGACGGCCGCCGGGAGCTGCACACGCGGCTGGCCGTACAGGTCCACGAGCCGCCCCAGCAGCGGCTGCCCCACCGCGTTGGCGAGGCCGTACACGGCCGCCAGCGCGCCCGCGAGGCTGTAGCCGCCGCCCTCCGCCCGGACGAAGAGCACGATCGCGATCGCGGCCGTGGCGTTCGGCAGCCGGCCCACCAGTGTTCCGGCGAGCAGCCGCGCGGCATGCCGCGTCCTGAGGATCCCGAGATATCCGGCGGCCAT
Organism: Streptomyces sp. NPDC057438; assembly: GCF_042802995.1. Taxonomy (NCBI): domain Bacteria; kingdom Bacillati; phylum Actinomycetota; class Actinomycetes; order Kitasatosporales; family Streptomycetaceae; genus Streptomyces; species Streptomyces sp. NPDC057438. The sequence continues at coordinate 22,987 of NZ_JBHVDD010000104.1, read as the reverse complement.
GTCCTGCCTCTCGAAGGGCGCTCGACGAGCGACGTGTTACGTATAACGTCTCCCGTCATACGTACCATGTGCCCAGTCCACCAGTCCATACGAAGGAGCACGCCGACCGTGGCACGAGGTAGTACACGGCCCACGAGCCGTGACGTCGCCCAGGCCGCAGGCGTCTCCCAGGCCGCCGTCTCCCTCGTCCTCGGCGACAAATGGCGCGGCCGCGTCGCCGAGACCACCGCCCAGCGCGTCCGCGAAGCCGCACGCGACCTCGGCTACCGCCCCAACCTCGCCGCACGCAACCTCCGCCTCGGCCGCACCCGCACCGTCCTGCTCGTCGTCCCCGCCCTGACCACCGAATTCTTCGCCGGCGTCTACACCGGCGCCGCCCGCGTCGCCGCCCGCCACGGCTTCGGCGTCGTTCTCTACCCCTCCCCCGAAGGCGTCGGCCCCGCCCGCGACCCCTTCGCCTCCGCCCAGGCCGCCCTCGACGGCGTCATCGCCTCCTCCATGGCCGCCGACGCCCTCACCGCCATCCGCGGCGACCAGCTCCCCCTGGTGATGCTCGACAGCGACCCCGGAGGCAGCCACGGCGCCGCCACCGTCAACCTCGACATCCGCGACGGCGTACGCCAGATCGCCGACCACCTCCTCGGCCTCGGACACCGCCACTTCCTGCACCTCGCCGCCGACATCCCCTCCTGGACCTTCCGCGTCCGCGCACGGGAGCTGGCGGCACGGGTGGGCTCGGTGCCGGGCGCGTCCCTGCGAACGGCCGCCGCGCCGATCTCCATCGAGGGGGCGCTGACCGCCGCCACGACCGCACTGACCGGATCCGGCACCGGAAGACGCCCCACGGCCGTGGTGTGCGACGACGACAAGCTGGCCGCCGGGGTCTACAAGGCCGCACGGCGGCTGGGGCTGCGGATCCCCGAGGACGTGTCCGTCACCGGGCTCGACGACCTCGCCCTCGCCACGGCGCTCGACCCCGAGCTGACCACCGTACGGCTGGACGCGGAGCTGTTCGGGGAACGCGGGATGGAGGCTCTGCTGGCCGTCCTGGAGGGCCGTACACCGACGGAGGGGGACATCCCGGTGGAGCTGGTGGTGCGGGGGTCCACGGCACGAGCAGAGGGCTGAGCACCGCGCCCGTCCACCGGCCCATGGGCGGCCGGTCGCGCGGATCCCCGCGCCCCTACGGAGCACGCTGTCGTGAGCACATCCGCCCACAGGCACCGAACGCCGTGCGCCCCGGCCTGTATCGGCCGGGGCGCACTACGGACGGTCGTTCGGACGCCGGTCCTACTCGTCCTCTTCCTCGGAACTCTCCGCCTCCGTCGCCGCGCCGTCCGCCTCCAGCAGACGGTCGAGCTGACGGCCGACGATGCGCTTGAACTTGCGCTGCTGCGGACGCGTACGGTCCAGGACCGCGACCTCCAGGCGCTCCGCGGGGATCTCCCGCTGCGTGCCGTTCGTGTCCCGGGACAGCGCCTGGACGGCCAGCTTCAGAGCCTCCGCCAAGGACACACCGTCCTGATGGCGCTGGTCCAGATAGGTGCTGATCTGCTCGGCATTACCGCCGACCGCGACCGAACCGTGCTCGTCCACGATCGAACCGTCATGCGGCAGCCGATAGATCTGGTCGCCCTCCGGGGTATCCCCCACCTCCGCCACGACCAGCTCCACCTCGTACGGCTTCTCGGCCGCCGAGGAGAAGATCGTGCCCAGCGTCTGGGCGTAGACGTTCGCCAGACCACGAGCGGTCACGTCGTCACGGTCGTAGGTGTACCCACGAAGATCGGCGTAGCGCACACCACCGATCCGCAGGTTCTCGTACTCGTTGTACTTGCCGGCGGCCGCGAAACCGATCCGGTCATAGATCTCGCTGAACTTGTGCAGCGCGCGGGACGGATTCTCCCCGACGAACACGATGCCGTCGGCATACTGCAGCACGACCAGGCTGCGGCCGCGGGCGATGCCCTTGCGGGCATACTCCGCCCGGTCGGCCATCGCCTGCTGGGGTGAGACATAGAACGGAGTCGACACCGGTTATCCGTCCCTTTCTGTCGGAGTCACTGGATCACCTTGATAAGGAGGGCCGTCGTGGCCGGACCTGCTAGAGCAGCGCGGCCCGGGGACCGTCCGGCTGCTCCAGACGCCGCTCCAGGATCGAGCGGGCGATCTCGGAGGACTCCTCGTCGGTGAGCCGGCGGAAGCCGTCCTCGGTGATCACGGTGACGATGGGATAGATCCGACGGGCCACATCGGGACCACCGGTCGCCGAGTCGTCGTCCGCCGCGTCGTAGAGGGCCTGGATGACCAGGGTCGTCGCCTCGTCCTCCGAGAGATCGGCACGGAACAGCTTCTTCATCGCACCGCGCGCGAAGATCGAGCCCGAACCGGTCGCCGCGTAACCACTCTCCTCGGAACGGCCGCCCGTCACGTCGTACGAGAAGATCCGGCCCTTCTCCCGGTCCACGTCGTAACCGGCGAACAGCGGAACCACGGCCAGACCCTGCATGGCCATGCCCAGGTTGGAACGGATCATGGTCGACAGACGGTTCGCCTTGCCCTCCAGCGAGAGCTGCGCGCCTTCGACCTTCTCGAAGTGCTCCAGCTCCAGCTGGAACAGCTTCACCATCTCCACGGCCAGACCGGCCGTGCCGGCGATGCCCACCGCCGAGTACTCGTCCGCCGGGAACACCTTCTCGATGTCCCGCTGCGCGATCATGTTCCCCATCGTGGCCCGGCGGTCACCGGCGAGCACCACACCACCGGGGAACGTCACGGCCACGATCGTCGTGCCGTGCGGAGCTTCGATGACACCCTGGGTCGGCGGCAGCTGCCGCTTGCCGGGCAGCAGCTCCGGCTGGTGGTCCGACAGGAAGTCCATGAAGGACGACGACCCAGGCGTCAGGAAGGCAGCTGGTAGACGCCCGGTGCTACGAGTGTTGGCTTCCACGCGTTTCCTTCCAGATATGTCGCAGCCCGCCTTATGACGTCGGGCCGATCCTTGAACTGCCCCAGCGCCGCGTTGCAGCTGAAGCACAGTACGCCTCGGACCCTACCCGTCTCGTGGCAGTGATCCACATGCACCGGCAAAGCCGCCAAACAGATACAGCAGACGCCTCCTTGAGAGGCGACCAACTCATCACGCTGGGCTTCGGTGATGCCGTACTGGCGCTTCAAGTGCCCCGCACGCGCCTTGTCCGCCCGGCATTCCTTGCAGCTCGTCGATGGGCCGTCAGAAGCGGTCGCGTTGCGATGCCACTCACTGTGGGGCTTGATCTCGCCGCAGCTGCGACAGAACTTGCGTCCCTCCGGCGTCTGTACGCGCGGCCGGACGTTCTTCCCTTTGGCTACTTGACGGACTCGGTGGTACTGCGCCCAGCACTCCCGGCAGTGAGCCTGCAGCCCATCACGAGCCGCCTTGTCACTTGCGAAGGCTGCCCGCGGCTTGGACTCTTTGCACCGCGAGCAACGCTTCACACTTCCGTCGTTCTCCAACTTCCCGACCCCCGCAACCTTCGATTCGAAGGTTACTCGCCGCCTTTCTGAACGAAACTACGGACGAAATCCTCTGCATTTTCCTCGAGGACATCATCGATCTCATCCAGAACAGAGTCCACGTCGTCGCTCAGCTTCTCCTGGCGTTCCTTGAGGTCCTCCGATGCCTGCGCCTCCGGCGCCGCCTCGGTCTCCTCGGTGGAACGGGTGGCCTTCTGCTGGCCGCCGCCGGTGTCCTTGGTCGCCATAACCCTCACCCCGCTCTGTTGCCCGACATGGTCGACAGGTCGGCATTCCTGCCGATCGGTGATGATCAGACCCTACAAGCCGGGTCCGACATTGGCCCCGTTGTTTCCACAACGTCCGGGGGCCACCTCGATGATTCCCGGACGGCGGTGTTTCCACCCCGCCCGGCTGATCACGATTGAGGCCCGGTTCAGTGGCCGGACAGGACCCTGACCAGGTCTTCTGCCGTCCGGCAACGGTCCAGGAGCTCCTTGACGTGATTTCGCGTTCCGCGAAGCGGTTCGAGGGTTGGGACGCGCTGGAGCGAGTCCCGGCCCGGGAGATCGAAGATCACCGAGTCCCAGGAGGCCGCGGCGACATCGTCGGCGTACTGCTCCAGGCAGCGGCCGCGGAAGTACGCCCGCGTGTCCTCCGGCGGCTTCGTACGGGCCCGGTCGACGTCCGCCTCGGTCAGGAGCCGCTTCATCTTGCCGCGGGCCGCCAGGCGGTTGTAGAGGCCCTTCTCGGCGCGCACGTCGGCGTACTGCAGGTCGACGAGGTGCAGCCGGGCGGCGTCCCAGTCGAGGCTGTCGCGGCGCCTGTAGCCCTCCATCAGCTCTCGCTTGGCGACCCAGTCCAGTTCCCCGGAGAGGCTCATCGGGTCGTTCTCGAGCCGGTTGAGAGTGTCCTCCCACCTGCTGAGGACGTCCTTCGTCTGATCGTCCGCGTCCGCCCCGAACCGCTCCTCGACGTACTTGCGCGACAGCTCGTAGTACTCCATCTGGAGCTGTACGGCGGTCAGGGTGCGTCCGCTGCGCAGCGTGATGAGCCGTTGCAGGGTCGGGTCGTGGGAGACCTGGTGCAGCGTACGAACAGGCTGGTCAACGGCGAGATCGACGGCGATGAAGCCGTCCTCGATCATGGACAGGACCAGGGCCGTCGTGCCCAGTTTCAGGTAGGTGGAGATCTCGGAGAGGTTGGCGTCGCCGATGATCACGTGGAGGCGGCGGTATTTCTCCGCGTCGGCGTGGGGTTCGTCGCGGGTGTTGATGATGGGGCGTTTGAGGGTGGTCTCCAGGCCGACCTCGACCTCGAAGTAGTCGGCGCGCTGGCTGAGCTGGAAGCCGTGTTCGTGGCCGTCCTGGCCGATGCCGACGCGGCCGGCGCCGGCGAAGACCTGGCGGGAGACGAAGAACGGGGTGAGGTGGCGCACGATGTCCGAGAAGGCGGTTTCCCGCTTCATCAGGTAGTTCTCGTGCGTGCCGTAGGAGGCGCCCTTGTTGTCGGTGTTGTTCTTGTAGAGGTGGATGGGCTGGGCGCCGGGGAGCTGGGCGGCGCGTTCGGCGGCTTCGGCCATGATGCGTTCGCCGGCTTTGTCCCACAGGACGGCGTCGCGGGGGTTGGTGACCTCGGGTGCGCTGTATTCGGGGTGGGCGTGGTCGACGTAGAGCCGCGCGCCGTTGGTGAGGATGACATTGGCGAGGCCGATGTCCTCGTCGGTGAGCTGGCTGGAGTCGGCGGCCTCGCGGGCGAGGTCGAAGCCTCGCGCGTCCCGCAGCGGGTTCTCCTCCTCGAAGTCCCAGCGGGCCCGGCGGGCCCGGTGCATCGCCGCTGCGTAGGCGTTGACGATCTGGGACGAGGTGAGCATGGCATTGGCATTGGGGTGGCCGGGGACGGAGATCCCGTACTCCGTCTCGATGCCCATTACTCGCCGTACGGTCATGCGGCCCTCCTTGCCCGGCGGCGCCCTCGGTCGGGGGCGCTGCTCAAGTACCGCTGGCGCTCCGGTGCGTGTGCGGTGCCCGTCCCCGCACTGCGCGACTCGGCGGTACGAACGAGCCTAGAACGGCTCCGCGCTGGTGGGGAGATCATTTGCGTCATTGCTCTGCTCCGGCTCGTGCCTGGAAAACACTCGGCTGCGGGTACCCGTGAAGGGCACCCGCAGCCGCCCTGTGTTTTACAGGTACTGTCCGGTGTTCGCCACCGTGTCGATGGAGCGTCCGGTGTCGGCGCCCTGCTTTCCGGTGATCAGCGTACGGATGTAGACGATCCGTTCGCCCTTCTTTCCGGAGATTCGGGCCCAGTCGTCCGGGTTGGTGGTGTTGGGCAGGTCCTCGTTCTCCTTGAACTCGTCCACGCATGCCTGGAGGAGGTGGGAGACGCGCAGGCCCTTCTGGTTCTTGTCGAGGAAGTCCTTGATCGCCATTTTCTTGGCGCGGCCGACGATGTTCTCGATCATGGCGCCGGAGTTGAAGTCCTTGAAGTAGAGGACTTCCTTGTCTCCGTTGGCGTAGGTGACTTCCAGGAAGCGGTTCTCCTCGGATTCGGCGTACATGTGTTCCACTGCCGTCTGGATCATGCTCTGGACGGTGGTGGTCTTGGAGCCGCCGTGTTCGCCGAGGTCGTCCGTGTGGAGCGGAAGGCGTTCGGTGAGGTACTTCTGGAAGATGTCCTTGGCCGCTTCGGCGTCCGGACGCTCGATCTTGATCTTCACGTCGAGCCGGCCGGGGCGCAGGATGGCGGGGTCGATCATGTCCTCGCGGTTGGAGGCGCCGATGACCACGACGTTCTGCAGGCCTTCCACGCCGTCGATCTCGGCGAGCAGCTGCGGGACGATGGTGTTCTCCACGTCCGAGCTGACGCCGGAGCCGCGGGTGCGGAAGAGGGACTCCATCTCGTCGAAGAAGACGATGACGGGGGTGCCCTCGCTGGCCTTCTCCCTCGCACGCTGGAAGACGAGGCGGATCTGTCGCTCGGTCTCGCCGACGTACTTGTTGAGGAGCTCGGGGCCCTTGATGTTGAGGAAGAAGCTCTTGCCCTGGGCCTGGCCGGTGACTTCGGCGACCTTCTTGGCCAGGGAGTTGGCGACGGCCTTGGCGATGAGCGTCTTTCCGCAGCCGGGGGGTCCGTAGAGCAGGACGCCCTTGGGCGGGCGCAGTTCGTGCTCCTTGAACAGGTCCGGGTAGAGGTAGGGGAGCTCGACCGCGTCGCGGATCATCTCGATCTGGTTGCCGAGGCCACCGATCTGCTCGTACCCGATGTCGGGAACCTCTTCGAGGACGAGTTCCTCGACCTCGCTCTTGGGCACGACCTCGTAGACGTAGCCGGAGCGGGGTTCGAGCAGGAGGGCGTCGCCGGGGCGGATGGTGATGTCCAGCAGTGGCTCGGCGAGCCGTACCACCCGTTCCTCGTCGGTGTGCCCCTGCACGAGGGCGCGCTCGCCGTCCTCGAGGATCTCCTTGAGGGTGACGATGTCGCCGACGCTCTCGTACTCCATGGCCTCGACCACGTTGAGAGCTTCGTTCAGCATCACTTCCTGGCCGCGCCGGAGCTCTTCCAGGTCGACGCTGGGGCTGACGTTCACGCGGAGTTTGCGGCCTCCGGTGAAGATGTCGGCGGTGCCGTCCTCGTTCGCCGCGAGGAAGACTCCGAAGCCGGCCGGCGGCTGTGCGAGCCGGTCGACTTCTTCCTTGAGGGCCACGATCTGGTCGCGGGCCTCGCGGAGGGTGTTGGCGAGCCGCTCGTTCTGCGCGGACACGCCGGCCAGATTGGTCTGCAGCTCGACGATCCGCTCTTCGAGAATCCTCGTGTGTCGCGGAGAGTCGGCGAGCTTGCGCCGCAGGACGGCGATCTCCTGCTCAAGGTAGGCAATCTGCCCGGACGGGTCGTCGGACCCTCGTCCCGGGCGGATGCCGCGGTTCATGTCGTCGTCGTGGGCTGCCACGGTCCTCACCTCCTCCAAGGGGAGCTGGACGCTTCCAGACCCTACCTGGGTGGGTGTCGATTGAAACCCCTAGATCACAAAGACGGTCGGGGTGTGTCCGATCTTCACCCTTGCGCTCTCCCTCACGCCAGGGGAATACCCACGGAACATGATTGGGAAGCCGCCCCGGGTAGGGTCGAAGTGTTCAACACCCGTCAGAGCCTGCATCGTTCCCGAACGGCTCGGCGATCGAGACTCGACAGGAGAGATGACCGTGCAGCAGGAGGCCGTGGCCGTGGGTGAGGCGCTGGAGGTCTGGATCGACCAGGATCTCTGCACCGGTGACGGTATCTGTGTGCAGTACGCGCCCGAGGTGTTCGAGCTGGACATCGACGGGCTGGCGTACGTGAAGGGCTCGGGGGACGAGTTGCTGCAGGCGCCGGGGGCGACAACGCCCGTGCCGCTGCCGCTTCTCACGGATGTGGTGGACTCCGCGAAGGAGTGTCCGGGCGAGTGCATCCATGTACGTCGCGTTTCGGACAGGGTCGAGGTGTTCGGACCGGACGCGGAGTGACCGGTCGGGTACTGCGCGTCGCCGCCTGTCTGTTTTCTCACAGCGGGTTTGCCGGGTGATCACTTCCCGTTCGCCCGAGGTGGGCGGTGTCAGACGCTTTGTGCTCCGGCGGGCGTCGAGCGTACGAACGCCCCGTTCTTCCACTGCCATTGGACGGAGTCGATGACGTCCGGGCAGCAGTTGGGTACGTCGGCCGACGAGTAGCCGTGCAGGGTGGCGGTGACGGTGGCGTCCCGGACGGCGAAGTCGGACACCGTCTCGCGGTTCTTCGGGTTCACGAGGGTGGCGACGACGCGGGGCCGGGCGGCGTCGGTGGAGCGGGTGAGGACGTAGACGCCGTCGGGCGGGGTGCCCATGCTGGCGTCGCAGTGCACGACGGCCACGGTTTCGGGCCGGCCGTCCCCGTCGAGGTCTCCGGAGGCTTTCTTCTTCACGACGGTGCCGACGGGTCCGCAGTCGAGGGGCAGGCCGGCCTCTGCGGGATCGGGGGCGGCGACGGCGGCCGGGGCGGGGTCCGCCTTGGTGACGGGCTGGGCCGCGCGTGCCGCGTCGGGCTGGAGGGCGGACGACAGGGCGACGACTCCGGCGAGCGCGGTGGCCGTGGCGAGCCAGTGGATGGGGCGGGTGTGTGCGTGTGCCAGTTCCGGGACGGCGGATTGCTGCACTAGGAGCGTCTCCCGAGGGTGCTGTGCCGGTGGGGGTGACCCGCATGGTGCCACACGTCACAGCGGGGGTGGAACGGCGGGGTGGGTGGTTCCCGTGGCTTTCCGGTGGTGCGTCAACACGTGAGCGGCGTGCCGGGGTTCGCGGGCGCCGCCTGGAACTCCGGCACGCCGGGGGCGTGTTGTCCGGGAGGGGTGGCCGTTCGCGGCACCGGGGGGGACGGTGTGGGCCGTCCGCCCCGGTGGCCGGTGGTTCAGCGGCCGGCGCCGCCGTCGGCGTTGGGGCCGGTGTAGTCCTCGCCGTAGGCGCCCTTGGAGGGGCGGCGGCGGCGCATGGGGGGCTCGACGCCGTCGGCGAGGCGGCGGGCGGTGAGCAGGAAGCCGGTGTGGCCGATCATGCGGTGGTCGGGGCGGACGGCGAGGCCCTCGATGTGCCAGTTGCGGATCATCGACTCCCAGGCGCTCGGCTCGTTGAAGCAGCCGATCTCGCGGATGGACTCGACGGTCCGGGCGAGCTGGGTGGTGGTCGCCACGTAGCAGCAGACGATGCCGCCGGGGACGAGGGCCTTGGAGACGGCTTCGAGGCACTCCCAGGGGGCGAGCATGTCGAGGACGACGCGGTCGACCTCGGTGTCGCTCAGGTTGTCCTGGAGGTCGCCGACGGTCAGCTGCCAGGCGGGGTGGGGGCCGCCGAAGTAGCGCTCCACGTTGGCCTGCGCGATCTCGGCGAAGTCCTCGCGGCGCTCGTAGCTGTGCAGCATGCCCTGGTCGCCGATGGCGCGCAGCAGGAAGCTGCTGAGCGAGCCGGAGCCGACGCCGGCCTCGACGACGCGGGCGCCGGGGAAGATGTCGGCGAAGGCGAGGATCTGCCCCGCGTCCTTGGGGTAGACCACGGCTGCGCCGCGGGGCATGGACAGGACGTAGTCGGGGAGCAGGGGGCGGAGCGCCAGGTAGGCGACGTTCCCCGTGGTGCGGACAACACTGCCCTCGGGAGCGCCGATCAGCTCGTCGTGCGGGAAGGAACCCTTGTGGGTGTGGAAGTTCTTTCCCTCTTCGAGCGTGAACGTGTAGTGGCGTCCCTTGGGGTCGGTGAGCTGGACCTGGTCCCCGACCTTGAAGGGCCCGCGACGGCGGGCGGCACCGGTCGGTTCGGACATGTGACCCACCCTACCGGCGATTGCGGGGGCCGCCGACCACGGTCGGCGGGAGCTCAGCTGGGCCGTGCCATCGCCTTGACGAAGGCGCGTTCCACGTCGGCGGCGGAGAGGACGCCGTAGATCTCGCCGGAGTCCTCGACCACCAGGTACTCGGTGGCGGGGGAGGCGCGGAGGGCGTCGAGGAGTTCTTCGCCGGCCAACTCGGCGGAGACGCGCATGCCGTCGGTGAGGTCCTGGGCGAGGCCGCTGACGGCGACCCAGGGGCGGCGGTGTTCGGGTACGCCGACGATGGCGGCCTCGCGGACGAGGGAGAGGGGTTCGCCGTCGGGGTCGACGACGACGAGGGCGCGGGCGCCGGCCTCGTTGGCGCGGCGCAGTGCCTCGGAGAGGGGGGTGTCGGTCTCGACGGGGACCGCGCGGCGGGTGAGGGCGCGGGCCTGCAGTTCGGGCAGGTGTTCGCGCAGGCGGGCCATGCGGAGGCTGTTGCCGGCACCGGTCCAGATGATCGCGGCGAGGATCGCGGCGAGCAGGGCGTCGAGGACGGTGTCCATGCCGACGCTGTCCTCGGCGGCCGCGCCGAGCAGGCCGGACTGGGTGAGGAGCGGCAGTCCGATGAGGACGGAGAGGGCGAGGGCGCGGCCGACCCAGGCGGCGGCGATGGTGCCGCTCATGGGTTTGCCGGTGATCTTCCAGACGACGGCGCGGAGCATGCGGCCGCCGTCGAGGGGGAGGCCGGGGAGCAGGTTGAAGGCGGCGACGATCAAGTTGGAGACCATCAGGCCGGCGAGCAGGACGCCGGGGACGGTGCCGGGCTCGACGGCGAGCAGGGCGAGGTAGAAGACGCCCGCGAGGACGAGGGAGAGCAGCGGTCCGACGAAGGCGAGGACGAATTCGCGGCCGGGGGTCTCGGACTCCTTCTCGATCTCCGAGACGCCGCCGAAGAACTGGAGCTGGATCCGGCGGACCGGCAGTTTGTAGCGCAGGGCGGCGATGGTGTGGGCGAGTTCGTGGACGAGGACGGAGGCGTAGAAGGCGACCGCGAAGAACAGGGCGACGAGGTAGCGGGCGGCGCCGAGTTCGGGCAGGACGCGGTCGAGCTGGCCGCCGAAGACCCAGGTGATCAGGGCGGCGACGAGGAACCAGCTGGGGGCGACGTACACGGGGACGCCGAAGGGGCGGCCCATGAGGATGCCGCCGCCGGGCTCCTTGGGGCGGCGCCCGGGGGGCTTGGGGGTGGGGGCGTGGGGGCGCGCGAATGCCGCGGTGCGCTCCGGTTCGTCCTCCGGCTGCTTGTCCAGGTCGAGGGGGGCCGCAGGCGGCGCCTGTTCCGGGGCGGGCTGCGGGGCACGTTCCGGGTCCGGCTGCGGCTGCGGCTGCGGCTGCGGCTGCGGCTGCGGCTGCGGCTGCGGCTGCGGCTGCGGCTGCGGCTGCGGCTGCGGCTGCGGCTGCGGCTGCGAGGAAGGCTCGGGCACCGGGGTCACCGGCGGGGCGTCGTCGGCTGCGGCTGACGGCTCCACGGTGCCGTGCGCGTCCCTGCTGTCGTCCGCGTCGCTGGTGCCCTGCGCGTCGGCGGCGTCCTCCTCCCCGGCGGAGCTCTGCCCTGCGACGGCGTCGTCCTGCTTGCCGGGGGCGTCGGACCCGCCGCCGGGCCGGGCGGCGTCCGGGGTTCCGGGGGTGTCGTCGCGGTCGGAGGCTGTCGCTGCGGGAGCCGGGGGCTCGTCGGGGGTGTGCGGGGCCGGGGCGGGGGCGCCGCTCGTCGCCGGTGGCTCGGTCGCGTCGCGATGTGCGCGCTCGGGCGCCTCGTCGCTGTCGGACCGCGGCTGCCCGCTCCCGCCGCTCGTCTCCACGATGTCCCCTCGTTCGAAGCGTCTTCCGCGCCCGGTGGCCGGGCGGAAGGGTCTGCCGTCGATGCTATGCGGTCACCGGGGCGTGTTCCGCCCCGGCACCCCCTCTGTTCTCCCCCGCGTCGCCCCGGGCACACGGGTTTCGTGTCAGGGGTCGTCGGCCGATGCGGACGCGGACCCGTGGCTGTCACTGTCAGTGGTGGGCCGTATGGTCTGAGGTCATGGAAACCAGCACCGACGGCGCCGTCCCCGCCCCCGTGGGCGGCGAGGACGCCCGTCCTGCCGTACGGGCCGCCGCCCCGCCCGCCTCGCTGTCGCCGTCGCGCGCCAGCGACTTCATGCAGTGTCCGCTGCTGTACCGGTTCCGGGTGATCGACCGGCTGCCCGAGAAGCCGAGCGAGGCGGCGACGCGCGGGACGCTGGTGCACGCGGTGCTGGAGAGACTCTTCGACGCGCCGGCGGCGGAGCGGACGGCGCCGCGCGCCAGGTCGCTGGTGCCCGGGCAGTGGGACCGGCTGCGGGAGACCCGGCCGGAGGTCGAGGAGCTGTTCGCGGACGACGCGGAGGGCGAGCGGCTGGCGCGCTGGCTGGCCGAGGCCGAGCAGCTGGTGGAGCGCTGGTTCACGCTGGAGGACCCGACGCGTCTGGAGCCCGCCGAGCGGGAGCTGTTCGTGGAGGCGGAGCTGGAGTCGGGGCTGAGGCTGCGCGGGATCATCGACCGGGTGGATGTGGCGCCCACCGGTGAGGTGCGGATCGTCGACTACAAGACGGGCAAGGCGCCGCGTCCGGAGTACGCGGAGGGCGCGCTGTTCCAGATGAAGTTCTACGCCCTGGTGGTGTGGCGGCTGAAGCGGGTCGTGCCGCGCCGGCTGCAGCTGGTGTACCTCGGCAGCGGTGACGTCCTGACGTACGACCCGGTGGTCGCGGATCTGGAGCGGGTGGAGCGCAAGCTGCTGGCGTTGTGGGAGGCGATCCGGCTTGCCACGGAGAGCGGGGACTGGCGGCCCCGGCCGACGAAGCTGTGCGGCTGGTGCGACCACCGGGAGGTCTGTCCGGAGTTCGGCGGCACTCCCCCGCCGTACCCCCTGCAGGTGAGGTCGCCCGGGTCGGACGTCGGCGGACAGGGCAGAATGGGGCCGGACTAGGGCCCGGCGCGGACATCCGCCGGAAGGGCCCTGGGGCCTGTTCTGTTGGGATCAGGCCTGGGCCGCGGGGGCCCGAAGCCGGTCTGATCCCGAATCAGGCCCTAGCGAAGGAGACGTTCGTGGCCGTCCGGGTCCTATTGGTCGACGACCAGCCGCTGCTGCGCACCGGCTTCCGGATGATTCTGGAGGCGGAGCAGGACATCGCGGTCGTCGGGGAGGCCGGTGACGGTCTGCAGGCGCTCGACCAGGTGCGGGCGCTGCAGCCCGATGTGGTGCTGATGGACATCCGGATGCCCCGGATGGACGGGGTGGAGGCGACGCGGCAGATCACCGGTCCCGGGCGGGACGGTCCGGCGAAGGTGCTGGTGCTGACGACGTTCGACCTGGACGAGTACGTGGTGGAGGCGCTGCGGGCGGGGGCCAGCGGGTTCCTGCTCAAGGACGCTCCGGCCAATGAGCTGGTGCAGGCGATCCGGGTGGTGGCGGGCGGGGAGGCGATGCTCGCGCCGAGCATCACGCGCCGGCTGCTGGACAAGTACGCGGAGCATCTGCCGTCGGGCGACGAGCCGGTGCCGGACACGCTGCACACGCTGACCGACCGTGAGGTCGAGGTGCTGAAGCTGGTGGCGCGGGGCCTGTCGAACGCGGAGATCGCCGCCGATCTGTTCGTCAGCGAGACCACGGTCAAGACGCATGTGGGTCATGTGCTGACCAAGCTGGGGCTGCGGGACCGGGTGCAGGCGGCGGTGTACGCGTACGAGAGCGGGCTGGTGCGCCCCGGAGCGCAGTAGCCCGCCGCATACCGGTCACGCGCCGAGGGCGCCCTCTTCGCACGAAGAGGGCGCCCTCGGTCTGTGGGGCGTGGTGTCGGCGTCAGCCCTTGCTCAGCTCCCAGAAGCGGAAGACGGTGGACGCGTCCAGGCAGTACTCGAGGCCGTAGACGTCGTCGCCGACGACGGCGTACTGCTTGGCCTGCCAGATGGGGAGGAGGGGGACGTCGGTGGCGACGATGTTCTGCAGTTCGGCGTACTCCTTCTCCGTGGCGGAGCGCTCGCTCTCGGCGGCGGTCTTGGGGAGGAGGTCACCGGTGATGGTGGTGTTGCTGTAGTTGTTGTCCAGCACGTTGCCCTTGCCGAAGAAGGGGCCGGTGAAGTTGTCGGGGTCCGGGTAGTCGGGGACCCAGCCCTTGACGTACACGCCGTACTTGCCGGCGGCGATGTCCTTCTCGTACCGGGCGAAGGCGACGGACTTCACGTCGGCGTCGAACAGGCCGCTGTCGTTGAGCTGCTTCGCGATGGCCTTCAGCTCCTGGTCGGTGGAGGGGCCGTAGCGCGAGGGGGTGGACCAGAGGGTCAGTTCGACCTTGTCGGTGATGCCGTCGGCGCGGAGAGCGGCCTCGGCCTTGTCCGTGGAGGGACGGGCGCCGTAGGTGTCGAAGAAGGCCGTGTTGTGGCCGGTGATGCCGGCCGGGATGATCGAGTACAGCGGGGTGGCGGTGCCCTGGTAGACCTCGTCGACGAGGGCCTCACGGTCCAGCAGGTAGGCGATGGCCTGGCGGACGCCGAGCTTGCCGGTGACCGGGTCGTCCATGTTGAAGACGAGGTGCTGGACCTCGGCGCCGGTGCCGTCGACGATGTCGACGCCGCTGGCGGTGGAGGTGTCGGTCTCGATGTCGGAGATGTCGGAGGCGCTGAGGCCGCGGTAGGTGACGTCGAGGTCGCCCTCCAGCAGGGACTTCTTCAGGGCGTCCTGGTCGCCGTGGAAGAACTTGAGGGTGACGCCGGAGTTCTCGACGTCGGCGGGGCCCTTGTAGTTGTCGTTGACGGTGAAGACGGCCTCGTCCTCGCCGAAGGACTCCAGCTTGTAGGGGCCGGAGCCGACGGCCTCGCCGTCCTCGCGCAGTCCGTCGGCGTCGTAGGAGCTCTCGTCGACGATCGAGCCGGCGCCGGAGGCGATCTTGCTGGGGAAGGTGGCGTCGGCGTACTTGAGGTCGAAGCGGACGGTCCGGTCGTCCGGCGTCTCGACCTTGTCGAGCATGGGGAACATGATCGCGGGGCCGGCGTCGTCGTTGATCTTCAGCATGCGGTCGAAGGAGAACTTGACGTCCTTCGCGGTGAGCGCCTCACCGTTGCTGAACTTCAGGCCCTTCTTGAGGGTGCACTCGTAGACCTTGGTGCTGCTGTCCGTGAAGGAGCATTCCTCGGCGAGGTCCGGTTCGGGTTCGGTGGCGCCGTTGGGGAAGCTCAGCAACGACTGGAAGACGTTGTTGAAGAGGAGCCAGGATCCGGGGTCGTAGCCGGAGGCGGGGTCGGTGGCCAGGACGTCGTCGGACATCCCCATCACGATGTCGGATCCGGAGCCCCCCGGGCCCCCCGAGTCGGAGCCGCAGCCGGTCAGCAGGCCGGCGGCCAGCCCTGTCGCGATGGTCAGGACGGGCCACTGGGTGCGTATGTTCACGTATGGATGCCTTGTGTCGTCGGTGCATTGCGGGCGCTCCGGGCTCCCCCGAGGCCGGTCGGCCTCTGTCCGGAGGGTGGTGAGGTCCGGTCAGTCGCCCCGGCCGCGGCCCAGCTCCCAGAGCTGGAGCGTCGAGGCGGCGTTGAGGGCGTACTCGGCACCGGTGATGTCGTCCCGGGCGGCGACGTACTGCTTGCCCTGCCACAGCGGGAGGATGGGCACGTCGTCGGCGACGATGTCCTGGATGCCGGTGAGGCTGTCCGCGGCGTTGAGACGGTCGGCCGCGCGGCGGGACTCGGGGATCAGCTTGCCGCGGATCTCGCTGTTGGCGTACGGCGAGCCGAGGAAGTTGTCCTTGTCGAGGAAGGGGGCGAGGTAGTTGTCGGCGTCGGGGAAGTCCGGGAACCAGCCCATGCCGTAGACCGCGTACTCGCCCTCCTGCTCGGCGGGGCGGAACGTGGACCAGGGGGTGCCCTTGATGGTCACGTCGAACAGACCGCTGTCGTTGAGCTGCTTCCTCAGCAGCTCGAACTCCTTCTTCGTGGCCGAGCCGTAGTGGTCGGTCGTGTAGTGGAGGGTCAGCTTCACCGGGGCGGTGACGCCCGCGCTCTGCAGGGTCGACTTCGCCTTGGCGACGTCCGGGTCGCCGTACTTGTTGAAGAACGAGTTGGAGTGGCCGGTGATGCCGGCCGGGACCAGCGAGAAGAGGGGTTCGGCCTGGGAGCCGTAGACCTTGGCGACGAGTTCGCCGCGGTCGATCACCTCGGCCATGGCCCGGCGGACGGCCGTGCTCTTGACCGGGGCGGCGTCGGTGTTGAAGGCGAGGTAGCGGATCTCCAGGCCTGCGGACTCGATCAGGTCGATGTCGCTCTGGGGGGCGTCGGAGAGCTTGGTGATCTGTTCCGGCGTCATGGAACGGGTCATCAGGTCGATGTCGCCGTCCTTCAGGGCGGTGCCCATGGCGTCGGCGTCGGCGAAGGAGCGCAGTTCGACCTTGTCGTTCTTCGGGTCCAACTGGCCCTTGTAGTTCGGGTTCTTGGTGAACACGGCCCGGACCAGCTCGTTGTCCTCGACCTCGGCGTCCAGGGTGTAGGGGCCGGAGCCGTCGACCGCGAAGCCGTCGCGCAGTCTGCCCTTGTCGTAGTCGGCCGGGTTGACGATGCCGGCGACCGGGGTGGACAGCTTGTACGGGAGGGTCGCGTCGGGGCTGTTGAGGTGGAAGATCACCTCTTTGTCGCCCTTGGTCTCGACGAGGTCGATGGTGGACAGCAGGGCGAAGACACCGCTGTCGGCCTTGAGGGAGCGGGCGCGGTCGATGGAGAACTTGACGTCCTCGGCGGTGACCGGGGAGCCGTCGGCGAACTTCAGGCCGGAGCGCAGCGTGCAGACGTAGCGCTCGTTGCCGCTGTCGGTGAAGGAGCAGCTGGAGGCGGCCTCGGGCTCCGGTTCGCCGTCGCCGCGCGGCTGGACCAGGAGGGTCTGGACGGTCTGGCGGAGGATGTTCCACGTGCCGACGTCGTAGGCGTAGGCCGGGTCGATCGGGGCCGGGGCCTGCTTCGAGGCGGTGAACCGGTCGGTGGTGCCCACGACGATCGCGTCGCCGCTCGCGCCCGAGCCGTCGGTTGCGCCGCAGGCGGCGAGCACCGGGGCGAGCAGTCCGATGACGGCCGGCAGCACCAGGGTCTTGCGGTTCATGCTCGGTTTCTCCAGAGCTGTGGTCCGGGACGGGTGCCTGCGGGGTGGTGCGAGCGCGTCACGGGAGGTACGGCGATGTTCTCGGGTCGAGATTAGCCCGCACCGTCGAAGGGGCTCGCGCGCACCGGAGTTGAGTTCCCATCACGCTGCGGAACCGGGCGTGGACACAAACGGTGTAGTGCGCACGGAATGTTTGGGTGCAGCCTTCGCCAATTGGGACACATGGGCGTGCCGCGCACCCCTGAATGCGGGGATTGGCCATGTCCGGAGGGCGCTGCGAACGCCTTCGGGAGTGGTAAACGTCACAGCAGGAAAGGGGTTCCCGGGCCCGGGAATTCAGTCATTGCGACGGATCGAATTCCCTGGTCCGGGCCCTGTGTGTGATCTTGGAATTTTCCGTGCTTTCAATTGCCCGTCGTCATCATCAGACCGTGCAGAAAGCGCAGGTCGACCTCTTCCAGGGAGGTCACGACGGTGCGTCGCGCGGCGGGGGCGATGGGGGCGACGGACGGGACGGCGACCACGTGGCAGCCGGCGGCCTCGGCGGCGGCGACACCGGTCGCGGTGTCCTCGATGACCGCGCAGCGGCCCGGCTCCGCGCCGAGGCCGGAGGCCGCGAGGAGGTAGGGGTCGGGGAACGGCTTGGTCCGCTCGACCTCGTCACCCGCGACGGTCAGCGCGAAGTGCTGGGGGCCGAGGGAGGTCAGGACGCGGTCGATGATGCGCCGGTGCGAGGCGGAGACCAGGGCGGTCGGGACGCCGTGTGCGGCGAGTTCGGCGAGGAGTCTGGAGGCGCCGGGCATCAGGGGCAGGGAGCGCCCGATACGGGCCTCGAAGCCGTCGTTGAGCAGCACGCTCAGCTCGGGGAGGGTGATGTCGGCGCCGGTGGCCTCGATCAGGAAGCCCGCGCTGCGGGTCATGGGTCCGCCGACCACGACATGCCGCCAGGAGTCGTCGAGGGTGTGTCCGAGGCCGGCGAAGACCTCGACCTCCACGTCCCACCAGAAGCCCTCGGTGTCCACCAGGGTGCCGTCCATGTCGAGGAGCACGGCCTGCAGCGCGGAGCCTTCGGCCGTACGGGTTCCTGGCGCGGGAATCGTCGTGGTCATCCGGCGCACCTCCTTGGGGGACGAGCAGGCCGGTTCCCGGATGGGGAACCGGCCTGCGGTGGACCGACCAGTCTACGACGCCGCGCGGACAAACGCCTCGCGGACCGGTCGTGCCGGGCCGGAGAGCCGCGTGACCGGCCACGACGTGCCGCGGGGGCCGGTCGTCACCCGCCGTGGCGGGGCTACCTCGCGTTGAAGTACTTCGCCTCGGGGTGGTGGATCACGATCGCGTCGGTGGACTGCTCGGGGTGGAGCTGGAACTCCTCCGAGAGCTGGACGCCGATCCGCTCGGGCTCCAGCAGTTCGGCGATCTTGGCGCGGTCCTCCAGGTCGGGACAGGCGCCGTAGCCGAGGGAGAAACGGGCACCCCGGTACTTGAGGTCGAACATGTCCTCGATGGCGGCCGGGTCCTCCCCGGCGAAGCCGAGCTCCGAGCGGACCCGGGCGTGCCAGTACTCGGCGAGGGCCTCGGCGAGCTGCACGGACAGCCCGTGCAGTTCGAGGTAGTCGCGGTAGGAGTTGGCCTCGAAGAGCTTGGCGGTCTCCTCACCGATGCGGGAGCCGACGGTGACGACCTGGAGGCCGACCACGTCGGTCTCGCCCGACTCCTCCGGGCGGAAGAAGTCGGCCAGGCACAGCCGGCGGCCGCGGCGCTGGCGCGGGAAGGAGAACCGGGTCCGTTCGTTGCCGTCGTCGTCCAGGATGATCAGGTCGTCGTCCTTGGAGACACAGGGGAAATAGCCGTAGACGACGGCCGCTTCGAGGAGGTTGTCGGTCTGCAGCTTGTCCAGCAGGCCGCGCAGCCGGGGCCGGCCCTCGGTCTCGACGAGCTCCTCGTAGGTGGGACCGTCGCCGGTGCGGGCCTGCTTCAGGCCCCACTGGCCCTTGAAGAGGGCGCCCTCGTCCAGCCAGCTCGCGTACTCCTTGAGCTGGATGCCCTTGATGACGCGGGTGCCCCGGAACGGGGGCGTGGGGACGGGGTTGTCGGTGGCGACGTCGGAGCGGACGTGCCCCTCCTCGGGGCGCTCCTCGACCACGGTGGCGCCGGCCGCGGGCCGCACCCGGCGCTGCCTCAGCTCCGGCAGGACGGCCCCCGGCACGCCGCGCTTCACGCCGATGAGGGCGTCCATCAGCCGCAGGCCCTCGAAGGCGTCCCGGGCGTAGCGGACCTCGCCCTCGTAGATCTCGTGCAGGTCCTGCTCGACGTACGCCCTGGTCAGCGCGGCGCCGCCGAGGATGACCGGGAAGTCTGCGGCGAGGCCCCGCTGGTTCAGCTCCTGCAGGTTCTCCTTCATGATCACTGTGGACTTGACCAGGAGGCCGGACATGCCGATGACGTCGGCCCGGTGCTCCTTGGCGGCGTCGAGGATCGCGGAGACCGGCTGCTTGATGCCGAGGTTGACGACGTTGTAGCCGTTGTTGGACAGGATGATGTCGACGAGGTTCTTGCCGATGTCGTGGACGTCGCCGCGGACGGTGGCCAGCACGATGGTGCCCTTGCCCTCCGCGTCCGACTTCTCCATGTGCGGCTCCAGGTGGGCGACGGCCGTCTTCATGACCTCGGCGGACTGCAGCACGAACGGCAGCTGCATCTGTCCGGAGCCGAACAGCTCACCGACGACCTTCATCCCGTCCAGCAGGGTGTCGTTGACGATGTCGAGGGCCGGGCGGGTCCGGAGGGCCTCGTCGAGGTCGGCCTCCAGGCCGTTCTTCTCGCCGTCGATGATGCGGCGCTTGAGGCGCTCCTCCAGCGGGAGGGCGGCCAGCTCCTCCGCCTTGCCCGCCTTCAGGGACTTGGCGGTGGCGCCCTCGAACAGCGCCATCAGCTTCTGCAGGGGGTCGTAGCCCTCGGCGCGGCGGTCGTGGATGAGGTCGAGGGCCGTCTGCACCTCTTCCTCGCTGAAGCGTGCGATCGGCAGGATCTTGGAGGCGTGGACGATGGCGGAGTCCAGGCCCGCCTTCGCGCACTCGTCCAGGAAGACGGAGTTGAGGAGGATGCGGGCGGCCGGGTTGAGGCCGAAGGAGATGTTCGACAGGCCGAGGGTGGTCTGCACGTCCGGGTGGCGGCGCTTGAGCTCGCGGATCGCCTCGATGGTGGCGATGCCGTCCTTGCGGGACTCCTCCTGACCGGTACAGATGGTGAAGGTCAGGGTGTCGATGAGGATGTCGGACTCGTGGATGCCCCAGTTTCCGGTGAGGTCGTCGATGAGCCGTTCGGCGATCTCGACCTTCTTCTCGGGGGTGCGGGCCTGGCCCTCCTCGTCGATGGTCAGCGCGATCAGCGCGGCGCCGTGCTCCTGTGCCAGTGCGGTGACCTTGGCGA
This sequence comes from Streptomyces sp. NPDC057438, assembly GCF_042802995.1. NCBI lineage: Bacteria > Bacillati > Actinomycetota > Actinomycetes > Kitasatosporales > Streptomycetaceae > Streptomyces > Streptomyces sp. NPDC057438. Next base: position 2,598 of record NZ_JBHVDD010000104.1, on the reverse strand, counting down.
AGCGTGACTCGGGGCCGTCGCCGTCCTCGTAGTTGACGGAGTTGATGACCGCCCGGCCGCCGAGCTTCTCCAGCCCGGCCCGGATGACGTCGACCTCGGTGGAGTCCAGGACGATGGGGAGGGTGGAGGCGGTGGCGAACCGGCCGGCGAGTTCGGCCATGTCGGCGACGCCGTCGCGGCCCACGTAGTCGACGCAGAGGTCGAGCATGTGGGCACCCTCGCGGATCTGGTCGCGGGCCATCTCCACGCAGTCGTCCCAGCGGGCCTGAAGCATCGCCTCACGGAACTTCTTCGACCCGTTGGCGTTCGTCCGTTCGCCGATCGCCATGTACGAGGTGTCCTGGCGGAACGGGACCGTCTGGTAGAGCGAGGCGGCGCCGGGCTCGGGGCGCGGGTCGCGCGGGGTGGGCGTGAGGTCGCGGACGCGTTCGACGACCTGCCGCAGGTGCTCGGGGGTGGTGCCGCAGCAGCCGCCGATCAGGGAGAGGCCGTACTCACGGACGAAGTTCTCCTGCGCGTCGGCGAGCTCGGGGGCGGTCAGCGGGTAGTGGGCGCCGTCCTTGGTGAGGACCGGAAGGCCGGCGTTGGGCATGCAGGACAGCCGGATGCGGGAGTGGCGGGCCAGATAGCGCAGGTGCTCGCTCATCTCGGCGGGGCCGGTCGCGCAGTTCAGGCCGATCATGTCGATGCCCAGCGGCTCCAGTGCCGTCAGCGCGGCACCGATCTCGGAGCCGAGCAGCATGGTGCCGGTGGTCTCGACCGTCACCGAGACGATCAGGGGGACGTCGTACCCGGCCGTCTCCATCGCGCGGCGGGCGGCGATGACGGAGGCCTTCGTCTGCAGCAGGTCCTGGGTGGTCTCCACGAGCAGGGCGTCGGCGCCGCCCGCGAGCAGGCCCTCGGCGTTCTGCTGGTAGGCGTCCCGGATGGCGGTGAAGGTGGTGTGGCCGAGGGTGGGCAGCTTGGTGCCCGGGCCGATCGAGCCCAGCACCCAGCGCGGGCGGCCGTCGCGCGCGGTGTACTCGTCCGCGGTCTCGCGGGCGATGCGGGCGCCGGCCTCGGACAGCTCGGCGGTGCGTTCGGGGATGTCGTACTCGCCCAGGGCGGTGAGGTTCGCGCCGAAGGTGTTGGTCTCCACGCAGTCGACGCCCGCGTCGAAGTACGCGGCGTGCACCGAGCGGACGATGTCGGGGCGGGTGACGTTGAGGACCTCGTTGCAGCCCTCCAGCTGCTGGAAGTCCTCCAGGGTGGGGTCCTGCGCCTGGAGCATCGTGCCCATCGCGCCGTCGGCGACCACCACTCGGGTGGCGAGGGCCTCGCGCAGGGCGTCGGATCGGGCCCGGCCGGCGGCGGCGGACGAGGAGGACGGGTTCGGCAACGAGGCCATGGAGCTGCTCCCTGGAGTGCGACGGCTGTCGGCTTTGCGGCCTCCCATGGAAGCCGCACGCCGCAAGGGTAGCCCGGAGTGCCGCCCGCGGTCAGGGCGGTCCACGGGACGGACGGGCGTGGCGTACGCGGCCGAGTGCGGTTTACTCCGACGACACAGGCGAACGCCGGACACCGCTCCGACACCACACGCACACCCCACGATCACACGGTCGCCGAACACGCACCGGACGGACACGGGACGCGCACAGGGGGGCACCGCGCGGGGGCCGCGTCCGAAAAGCTGTTGACGGCCATTGGCGGGAGGTCGGCAACGACCGGTAGTGTTCGGCATTGCCGAACGGTGGAAGTTCAGTCGCGTACGGCGGCCGAAGGGGACGGAGGCAGGACGGCGATGGCACGGAACATCCAGTCGCTCGAACGGGCGGCCGCGATGCTGCGGCTGCTCGCGGGCGGCGAGCGGCGGCTCGGCCTGTCGGACATCGCCTCGTCGCTGGGCCTCGCCAAGGGCACCGCCCACGGCATCCTGCGCACGCTCCAGCAGGAGGGGTTCGTCGAGCAGGACGACGCCTCCGGGCGCTATCAGCTGGGCGCGGAGCTGCTGCGGCTCGGGACCACGTACCTGGACGTCCACGAGCTGCGGGCACGCGCCCTGGTCTGGACGGACGACCTGGCCCGCTCCAGCGGCGAGAGTGTCCACCTGGGGGTGCTGCACCAGCAGGGGGTGCTGATCGTGCACCACGTCTTCCGGCCCGACGACAGCCGGCAGGTCCTGGAGATAGGCGCCATGCAGCCCCTGCACTCGACGGCCCTCGGCAAGGTCCTCGCGGCGTACGACCCGGTGGCGCACAGCGAGGTCCTGGAGGCCGAGCGCAAGCCGTTCACCGACCGGACCGTCCATGCCCTGGAGGAGTTCGAGGGGGTGCTGGACCTCACCCGCGCGCGCGGGTACGCGGCCGACATGGAGGAGACCTGGGAGGGTGTGGCCTCCGTCGCCGCCCCCATCCACGACCGGCGGCGCATGCCCGTCGGCGCGGTCGGCATCACCGGCGCCGTGGAGCGGCTGTGCCGCGAGGGCGAGCCGCGTCCCGAGCTTGTCGCGGCCGTGCGGGACTGCGCCCGCGCGGTGTCGCGGGACCTCGGCGCGGCCCGGTTCTGACCGCCGCCCGGCCGGGCACGGCGAGGGCCGGGACACCCCGCGGGGTGTCCCGG
>NZ_JBHVDD010000103.1:0-31653 GCF_042802995.1 Streptomyces sp. NPDC057438 | reverse complement strand
GGCACGGGGACAAGCACGGGGACAGGCGCGGGGACAGGCGCGGGGACAGGCGCGGCCGGCCGAACACCGGCCGGCCGCGGCCCCCACGCCCCGCCGACGCCGCCCCTGACGTCCCGCCCCGGCCTACCGCACGGCCGTCACGGTCCCCGCCCCCACGGTCCGGCCGCCCTCGCGGATCGCGAACCCGAGACCGGGCTCCAGCGGAACCTCCCGGCCCAGCTCCACGCTCATCGTGACCCGGTCGCCGGGCCGGGCGACAGCGGCCTCGCCGAGGTCCACGTCCCCGACGACGTCCGCCGTACGGATGTAGAACTGCGGCCGGTACCCGGTGGACACCGGGGTCGATCGCCCGCCCTCGCGCGCCGACAGCACGTACACCTGCGCGGTGAAGTGCCGCCGGGGCACCACACTGCCGGGCGCGGCCACCACGTGCCCGCGCCGGACGGCGTCCCGGCCGACCCCGCGCAGCAGCAGCGCCACGTTGTCCCCGGCCTGCGCCTCCGTCATCGGCTTGCCGAAGGTCTCCAGTCCGGTGACGACCGTCTCCACCTCGGCGCCGAGCACCTCGACCCGGTCCCCGACGTGGATCGTGCCGCGCTCGACGGCACCCGTGACGACGGTCCCCCGGCCCGTGATCGTGAGGACGTTCTCCACGGACAGCAGGAACGGCGCGTCCAGATACCGCTCGGGCATCGGGACGTACGTGTCCACCGCGTCCAGCAGCGCGTCGACGGACGCCGTCCACCGCGGGTCCCCTTCCAGCGCCTTGAGCCCGGACACCCGTACGACCGGTACGGAGTCGCCGCCGTACCCGTGCGCGGTGAGCAGCTCCCGGACCTCCAGCTCCACGAGGTCGATCAGGTCCTCGTCGCCCGCGTCGGCCTTGTTCAGCGCGACGACGACGTGGTTCACCCCCACCTGCCGGGCGAGCAGCACGTGTTCGGCGGTCTGCGGCATGATCCCGTCGAGCGCGGAGACCACGAGGATCGCGCCGTCGAGCTGCGCGGCCCCGGTGACCATGTTCTTGACGTAGTCGGCGTGGCCGGGCATGTCGACGTGCGCGTAGTGTCGGGTGTCGGTCTCGTACTCGACGTGCGCGATGTTGATGGTGATGCCGCGCGCCGCCTCCTCCGGGGCGCGGTCGATGCGGTCGAAGGGCACGAACGTGCCGGACCCGCGCTCGGCGAGGACCTTGGTGATGGCGGCGGTCAGGGTGGTCTTGCCGTGGTCGACGTGGCCCATGGTGCCGATGTTCAGATGTGGTTTCGTACGGACGTAAGCCGTCTTGGACATGGCGGTACCTCGAAGTCTCTTCAGCGGTACTGGGTGAGGTCCCGGCGCGACTACGGGCGCTGCCGGGACGGGGACCCCGAGGTCTGGCCGACCCTCCCCCTGCGGGGTCCGCCGGAATGTGTCCGGGAAGGGTCAGCTTCGGGCGCCGTCTGCGGCGGCCACGACGATCAGAAGGGCAGCCTTCGGGGCATCCGCGCCTGTGGCGGATGCGGCGAGAGCGAAGGCGTGCCGGAACATGTCGTCGATCATCGTCGACAAGTCGGTTCGCGTCGAATGGTTTTCGGTACGCACGGGGTCCGGGAGGGAGCCGAAGAGAGATGCTTCACAAGGGGCTGCCCGGTCTGAACGGCGCCCTGTCCGGGACCGTGTTCGGGAAGGCGCAGGCGGCGGGGTGCGCGGTACCCGTGGGGGACCCGGGCACACCGTGGCCGACGAGCACGTTGTTCCGCTCGCTGTGACCCCCGTGAGACGTTCCGTACGGCATACACGTACATGGGTCGGTTACCGTCGACGAATGCTCGATGCCACCACCCGCTCTGGGGGCACCGCCACGGTCCTTCCCCGGACCGCCGCCACGGAGCTCGCCGTCGCCACGCCCGTCGCCGTTCCAGCCGTGCCCCTGGGACGGGCCGCCCGCTGGGGCAGAGCGCTGCTCGCTCCGTGGGCCCGCTTCTCGTTCCTCGTGCTGCTGCTCCTGGGCGCCGTGTCGACCGTCCTGCTGTTCGAGCCGCAGCGGCTGCTGGCCGATGGCTGGCCGCCCCAGCTGAGCGGCGCCGCGGCGGTCGTGATGTTCGCGGTGGCCTACGGTCTGTGCACGGTGGCCTTCGTGCCCCGCCCGATCCTCAACATCGCGGCGGGCGCGCTCTTCGGTTCCCAGCTGGGTCTGGCCTCGGCGCTCACGGGCACGGTCCTCGGCGCCGGCATCGCCTTCGGCCTGGGCCGGATGCTCGGGCAGGACGCCCTGCGGCCCCTGCTCCGCCACCGCTGGCTGAAGTCGGCGGACGGCCAGCTCAGTCGGCACGGCTTCCGGTCGATGCTGGCGGCCCGGCTGTTCCCCGGAGTGCCCTTCTGGGCGGCCAACTACTGCGCGTCGGTCTCCCGTATGGGCTACCTCCCCTTCCTGCTGGCCACCGCGCTCGGCTCGATCCCGAACACCGCCGCGTACGCGGTCGCCGGAGCCCGGGCCTCGTCCCCGACCTCGCCGGCGTTCCTGATCGCCATGGCGTGCATCGCGGTCCCGGCCCTGATCGGAGCCGTGGTGGCCTGGCGCAAACGCCACCACCTGCGCACCCGCTGATCTCCGTAGGCCCCGGGCGGAAGCGGTCCGACGGGCCGCGGGCCCGCACCGCACCGCACCGCACCGGGAGCGGTCAGTCCCCCCGGTAGACGTCCAGCCGCCCGCACATACCGAACTTCCCGTACACGGACGGCTGCTCGGCCCGCACCACGGCGTCGGCCAGGTGGGACGCGTCCCCCCGCTCCAGCCGGTCCAGCTGCTCCCCGGTCGCCACGGCGGCGGCCCGCGCCCCCCGCTCCCAGCGCGCCCGCCACTGCGCGAGCCGCGGCCGTACGAGCGCGGCGGCGGCGCGGTGGAACGCGGCGAGCGGCTCTGGGCCGGACGCCTCGCGCAGCACCCGGTAGCCCTCCACGGCGAGGTCGCGCCGGGCCCGGGCGGCCCGCTCCTGCTCCTCCTTCGGCGCGTCCACCGGGATACGGGTGGCGGCGGCGTACGTCTCCGGGTCGGTCAGGTACTCCGGGGGCAGCGTGAGGACGGCGTCGCCCGCCTCCGGCAGTCCGCTGTTCTGCATGAGGACGGTGATCCGCAGGTCGCCCTCGTCGACCAGCCGGTGGATGGTGCCGGGCGTGAACCGGGCGACCGTCCCGGGCGCGAGCGGCGTGACCTCGTACCCGGAGGCCGTCAGCGTCTGCACCGCGCCCCGCCCGCCGGTGACGACGTACGCCTCCGAGCAGGTCAGATGCATATGGGGGGTTCCGCCACTCACACCGTCCGCCGCGGGCCAGTCGTAGACGCACAGGTGCGAGACCGCGACCCCGCCCGGCAGTCCCTCGAAGCCGCTCACCACGGGTGCGCCTCCAGGTACTTGGCGATCTCCTCCCGCTCCCAGGCCCCGTCCGCCACGACCACCCGGTAGCGGCGGGTGAGCGTGTCACCGGGAGCCAGTGCCAGCTCGTCGAAGAAGGCCCAGGAGGGGGCGACGGCGGCGAAGGGCTCGTTGCGGACGAACCAGTGCGCCGGGTGGGCGCCCCCGGCTCCCGTGTGATCGTTCTCCGGGGCGTGCGCGAAGACGAGGGTGGCGTGTCCGTCGGTGCCGTCGTGCTCGCCCGAGTAGGCCAGCCAGGGCGCCTGCTCCCCCATCAGGCCGGGCCCCTCGGTGTCGGGCCCGATGATCCGCCCGTCCCGGAAGGCGCGCGGGCCGCGCCAGAACAGGCCCGTGTAGCCGGCCATCTCGCGCCCGGCGGTCGTGGGGCTGCCGAACAGCAGCGGCTCGTCCCGGCGGTTGGTGATCGCGCTCGTCCAGGTCAGCGCCCAGGAACCCGACTCCGTGTCCACGTCGTGGATCTCGATCCGCCGCTCCTCGTCGGCCCACAGCTCCCCCGTGAACGGGTGCCAGGTCAGCCGCTCGGCGATCACGACCCGTTCGCCGTCCGACTCGACGACGTCGAAGCCGGCGTGCGCCATCGATCCGACCCGCTCCGGGAGGGGCAGATAGCCCTCTCCGTGCACGTACGAGTTGCCGCCCCACAGGTTCTGGCCCGACAGGTGCGAGGCCGTCAGCTGCAGACCCTTGTGCCAGCGGTGGTCGTTGGGGCGGAAGTCGGTGACGACGTCCCCGGCCAGCGTCCGGACCGGGTGCAGATACGGCTTCGGCGCCTCCCAGGCCGACTCCGGCCGGTAGACGTAGCTCACCAGCTCGACACCGGTGGCGGGTTCGGTGACCGTGATCCGGTCGCCGTGGGCGTGCACGACGCGCAGCCCCTCGTGGAAGGTCATGCGGTGCTCTCCTCGGTCGCGTCGGCGGACACCTGGGCGGTTCCGGGCGCCCATCCGGGGGCGCCTCCGTGCATGGCCGTGTAGTACGGGTCGCCGGGCCCGATCTCACCGCGCCGTACGGTCACGTCGGTGAAGGCAGACTTGTACAGGGCGGCGATCAGCTCCAGGCTCGTCCGCCCGTCGGCGCCGCTGCTGCGCGGGCGCTCCCCGGCCCGCATGCTCGCCACGAGTTCCCGCAGCTGCGCCAGGTGCGAGCTGGGCACGTCCTCGCCGAAGTCCCGCCAGGCCGCCACGTCCGCCTCCGGGGTGCCCGGGGCGGGGGTGACGGACCAGTCGGCGTTGGAGTGCCCGTACAGATGGGTCAGTTCGACGGTGGCGCGCTCGCAGTCGATGCGGATACGGCTGACCTCGTCGGGGCTGAGAACGCTGTTGACGATCGTGGCCAGGGCTCCGCTCTCGAAGCGCACGAGGGCCGTGGAGACGTCCTCGGTCTCCACGTCGTGGACCAGCCGGCCGGCCATCGCCCGCACCTCGCTCCACGGGCCGAGCAGATCGAGCAGCAGGTCCATCTGGTGGATGCCGTGGCCCATCGCGGGCCCGCCGCCCTCCGTCGCCCAACGGCCGCGCCAAGGGACGGCGTAGTAGGCGGTGTCCCGGTGCCAGGTGGTCTGGCAGTGCGCGACGAGCGGGCGCCCTAGGCTGCGCTCCGCGAGCAGTTTCCGTACGTGCCGCGTGCCGGAGCCGAAGCGGTGCTGGAAGACGATCGAGGCGTACGGCCCGCCGCTGTCCGCCCCCTCCTGCGCCTCGACGGCGTCAAAATCGGCCAGCGTCGGCACCGGCGGTTTCTCGCACCACACCCAGGCGCCGGCCCGCAGGGCGGCGATCGTCTGGTCCCGGTGCAGGGTCGGCGGGGTGCAGACGCTGACCAGGTCGGGCCGCTGCTCCGCCAGCATGCGCTCCAGATCGGTGTAGCCGTGCGGGATGCCGTGCTCCGCGCAGAACTTCGCGACCGCGTCGGCATCGATGTCGACCGCCGCGACGACCTCGGTCTCGCCCTCCTCGGCGAGCCGCTCGAACGCGGGCAGGTGCGAACCGCCGCCGATGGCGCCGATGCCGATGATCGCGGCACGGACACGACGGCCGGCGAGCGGGGCCGGCGGACGGTTCTGCCGGTGGTCCGCAGCAGGACTCGGGTCGTTGCTGGATGTGGGCATGGACGTGATCAGCACTCCATCGAACGTGGCATCGGACATCGGCCGGCGCCTGGTGGCGGGGCCCCGGCAGTCGGCGACCCTCCCAGCGGCAAGCGCTTTCCTCGCCAGCAAAGTATGTGCGGACATAGTGACTGGTCAACACCGCGCATTCGGCCGTTCCACACCTCGGACGCCCTCGCCCCACCCGAAGCGCGCACCCCCTCCGCCCGACCCCCGCCGGGCCTTGCGAAACCCCTGTGACGGGCCCGTCCCCACGGGGCGCTAGGCTGCCCCCAACACCTGTGATCACCCGCCCCGCGGCGCGGCACGTCTTCCGTCGGCCCACCACGATCAGCGCTTGGACCACGTAACTTCATGTCTTGGTTTGAATCCCTCATCCTCGGACTCGTCCAGGGGCTGACCGAATTCCTCCCCGTCTCCTCCAGCGCGCACCTGCGCCTGACGGCGGCCTTCTCGGGCTGGGAGGACCCGGGCGCGGCCTTTACGGCGATCACCCAGATCGGCACCGAGGCCGCCGTGCTGATCTACTTCCGCAAGGACATCGCCAACATCATCTCGGCCTGGTCGCGCTCTCTGTTCAACAAGGAGCTGCGCTCCGACCACGACGCCCAGATGGGCTGGCTGGTGATCGTCGGCTCCATTCCGATCGGTGTCCTCGGCGTGACCCTCAAGGACCAGATCGAGGGCCCCTTCCGCGACCTGCGCGTCACGGCGACCATGCTGATCGTCATGGGCATCGTGCTCGGCGTCGCGGACCGCCTGGCCGCGCGCGACGAGACCGGCGGCAAGCACCGTGCCGCCAAGGAGCGCAAGGGCCTCGAACAGCTCAACGTCAAGGACGGTCTGATCTTCGGCCTCTGCCAGGCCATGGCCCTCATCCCCGGCGTCTCCCGTTCCGGCGCCACCATCAGCGGTGGCCTCCTCATGGGCTACAAGCGTGAGGCCGCCGCCCGCTACTCCTTCCTCCTCGCCATCCCAGCCGTGATCGCCTCGGGCGGTTACGAACTGAAGGACGCGATGGAGGGCGGCCATGTCTCCTGGGGTCCGACGATCTTCGCCACGGTCATCGCCTTCCTGGTGGGCTACGCGGTCATCGCGTGGTTCATGAAGTTCATCACCACCAAGAGCTTCATGCCGTTCGTCTGGTACCGCATCGCGCTCGGCATCGTCATCGTCGTCCTGGTGTCGACGGGTGTGCTGAGTCCCCACGCGGGCGAGTCCGCCGGCTGACGCGGGCGAGTGGGCGGGCCGACGCGGGCGAGTCGGCGGCCCGACGCCGGCCGACGGCGCCCAACTCCCTTCAGTGACCAACCACATACGGCATCCGTAGCCGCCCCATAGCGCACCGTCAGTGCGGGCGCATATTCTTGTCGACATGTCCCCCGATCCCCCTGCGTGTGGTTCCGTGCGGTCCGCCGCCGACCTGAACGACCGGATCCGAGCGCTGTGGCGGCGCGCCGGCGGGTCCCTGTCGCCCCAGGAGCGGGCCGAGTACGAGCTGTTGGTCGCGCAGTGGGCCGCGGCGATACGCGCAGACGTCGTCGAAGCCGCGTGACACCCGGGCGGCCGGCGGCCGACGAGCCGGAGGACGGCGCCGGGGGCCTGGTCATCTTCCTCAACGGCACGTCCAGTTCGGGCAAGTCGAGCATCGCGGTGGAGCTGCTCCGCATCCTCGACGAGCCGTCCTTCCACATCCCGGTCGACGCGTTCCACGCCATGCGGACCGGCCAGGAGATTCCCGCCGACCGGCTCGCCACCGTGCTGCACAACACCTGGCGGGGCTATCACCGGGCGATCGCCGGCATGGCCGCCGCGGGCAACCACGTCGTCATGGACCACGTCCTGAGCGCGGAGTGGCGCCTACGGGACTGCCTCGACCTCTTCGTACCGCAGAACGTGGTGTTCGTCGGGGTGCACTGCCCCCGCGCCGAACTCGAACGGCGCGAGCGGGAGCGGGGTGACCGGCCGCCGGGGCTGGCCGCGCGACAGCTGGCCCAGGTGCACGCGCACGGGCTCTACGACATCGAGTGCGACACGAGCCGGGCGGATCCGCTCCAGTGCGCCGTACGCATCAAGGACTTCCTGACCAACCGCCCCACACCGACAGCGTTCCAACGCCTGCGCGCCCGACAGGCACCGACCACCTGACCACGCCCCGGTCAGGGGCCGCGCAGAACCCCGGGGCCGGCCACCCACGACCCGCCGAACAAGAACCACCGACGGACAACACCCCCGCCAGGGGCGCGAGGAACTGCGCGACCAGCCCCCTCAGCGCTCCGGTCAACCGACCCGCGGAAACCCACAAGACATCCACAGCCCCGCCGAACAAGCAACCACCGACCCACAACACCCCCACCAAGGGCGCGACTGCGCGACCAGCCCCCACCCCGCCGGCCCCCGACGCCCCCGCACTCCCGCAGGCGCACGCGTCAGCGGCCGCCTGACACCCGCAGCACCGCGCCCGTCGTGTACGACGCCTCCGGGGACATCAGCCAGGCGATGGCCGAGGCGATCTCGTCGGCGCGGCCGGGGCGCCGGAGAGGGACGGACGCGGCGATACGGTCGGCCCGTTCCGGGTCCCCCATCCGCGCGTGGATCTCCGTGTCGATCACTCCGGGCGCGACCGCGTTGACCCGGATGCCGTCCGGCCCGAGTTCCTTCGCGAGCCCCGTCGTCAGCGCGTCGACCGCGGCCTTGGTCGCCGCGTAGTGGACGTACTCGCCGGGGCTGCCCAGCGTGGCCGCCGCCGAGGACACGTTCACGATGACGCCGCCGCCCGCGGCCGACATGACCGTGGCCGCCCGGCGCGAACAGAGCAGCACGCCCAGGAGGTTGACCTCGACCACCCGTCGCAGCACGTCCGTGCCGGTGTCCGTCAGTCTGCCGAACGGGCCGGTCACCCCGGCGTTGTTGACCAGTCCCGTCACCGGCCCGAGCCGCTCCGCCGCCGTCTCGAACAGACGGTCCACGTCGGCCTCCACCGAGGTGTCCACCCGCACCGTGACACAGCGCGCCCCGTTCGCCCGCACCCCCGTCGCGATCCACTCGGCGGCGGCCCCGTCGTTCACGTACCCCACGACGACGTCGTGGCCGTCCGCCGCGAGCCGCAGGCAGGTCGCCGCCCCGATCCCCCGGCTTCCGCCGGTGACCACCGTGACCGGACGTGACATTCCAACCTCCCCATGGCGAACGTGACCCACGCGGCGCGCGGCCACCGAAGACTCGATGATCGATCATCCTACGATCGCAGCCCGGTCGACGGCTGACATCAGCCGACATCAAGGGCAACCATTCCGGCCCCGGCGGCGACCAAGGAGTGCGAAGCTCCTCCACACGAGCCTCACACCCACCACACATCGCCCTGAACCACATCGTTCCGGACCACTCCGCACCACGCACAGAACCGAAGGACTCGAACGTGGCAGCCCGTTCCCACCGCTCCTCCCGCCGGCCCAAGCGGCGCACCGCCCTCATAACCGTCGCCGCCGTCGCGGCCGCCGGACTCGCCGCGTCTCTCGTCGTCGCTTTCGGCCCCGGCCGCGACAGCGGCACCGAGGCGTCCGAGAAGGTCGGCGCCGCGCCCACCGCGACCACCCCCGAGGCCACCGCGCCCTCCGCCGAGAAGCCGAAGCGCAAGCCCGGCGCCAAGCCCTCGAAGTCCCCCTCCCCGTCGCCCTCGACGAGCACCGAGTCGGCGACCCCGTCCCCCAAGCCCACCCCTCCGGCGCCCGCCGTCACCCAGCAGGCCGGGTCCGCCTCGGGACAGCTGGCCGGGCGGATCCGTCCCGGGGTCGACTACAAGGGCGTCGCCACCTTCTACGACACCGACGGCGGCGGGGCCTGCTCGTACGACCCGAGCGGCGACACCATGACGGCAGCGATGAACACCACCGACTACGAGGTCTCCAAGGCCTGCGGGGCCTACGTCCGCGTCCGCGCGGCGAGCGGGGCCACCGTCACGGTCCGCATCACCAACGAGTGCCCGTCACCCTGCCGGCCCGGTCAACTGGACCTCAGCCCGCAGGCGTTCGCCAAGCTCGCCGCCCCCTCCCAGGGGCAGATCCCGATCACGTGGAGCCTGCTGAGCCCCGACACGTCCGAGCGGCTCTCCATCCGGTACAAGACCGGGTCCAGCCAGTACTGGTGCGGCATCCAGGTGATCGGTCACCGCAACCCGGTGGCCCGGCTGGAGGTCCGCAGCGGCGGCAGTTGGAGCCGGCTGCCGCGAACCGAGTACAACTACTTCCTCTCCGAACAGGGCAGCGGGTGCGGCGGCGCCCTGAGGATCACCGACATCTACGGGGAGCAGCTCACCGTCGACGGGATCGCGGTGCGGCCGAACGCGGTACAGGCCACCGGCGTGCAGTTCAGCCCCCACTGAGCACACCGTCCCGCTCCCCCGCGAGCCGTGCACGGCTCGCGCGGTCGATCGGCCGGACAGCGCAAGCTCGCGCGCGCGTGCGTGCGGTCCGGCCGATGCTGAGGGTGCCCTGCCCATCGATCTCCCCGGGACCCTCATGCCACTCACGCCCGCTCCCCACCCGCACAGCCGTACCCGTACCCGTCGTCGTACGGCTTCTTCCCGTACCACGAACCCTTCTCGTACGGGCCCGCGCTCCCACCGCCGTCTCCGTCTGTCCCTCGTCGCCCTGCTCGGCGCGTCCTGCCTGGGCGGCCTGCTCCTCGCCCCCGCCACGGGCGCCACCGCCGACGACGGCCCTGGGCAGGCCCGGGGCGGCGGGAGCGAGTACACCCTGCAGGAGCAGCTCGAAGAGCTGGTCGCCACTCCCGGGGGACCGCCGGGTGTGATCGTCGTCCTGCAGCGCGACCGCGCGTCACGCGTGCTGCGCGCCGGGGTCGCCGACCTGGAGACCGGCCGTCCCATCGAGCCCACCGACCACATGCGGATCGCCAGCACGGCGAAGGCGTTCAGCGGCGCCGTGGCCCTGCGCCTGGTGCAGCAAGGTGTGCTCAGCCTCGACAGCACCATCGGCCGCACCCTGCCCCAGCTGCCGCGCGCCTGGCGTTCGGTCACGCTGCGGCAGCTCCTGAACCACACCAGCGGTCTGCCCGACTACAGCGAGGACCCGGAGTTCCTGGAGCTGCTCCTCGCGGACCCGCGCCGCACCTTCGACCCACGTCGGCTGCTGGACTTCGTCGCGGACGAACCGCTGCGCTTCCGCCCGGGCTCCCGCTACCAGTACTCCAACTCCGACAACATCGCCGTCGCCCTGATGGCGGAGGCGGCGACCCGGCGCCCGTACGAGGAGTTGCTGAGCCGGATCGTGTACCGGCCGCTCGGCCTGCGCGACACCAGTCTCCCGCTGGGTTACGAGATGCCGGGGCCGTACATGCACGGTTACGCCGTCGAGCCGCCCGCACCGCCGGAGGACGTCAGCGAAGCGCTGAGCGCGTCCGGTGTGTGGGCCTCGGGCGGGATCGTCTCCACCCCGCGCGACATGACACGCTTCATCCGCGGCTACGCCGCCGGAGCACTGACGTCGAGGTCCGTTCTGCGCGAGCAGCGCCGCTGGATCGAGGGCGCGTCCGAACCGGCCGGGCCCGGCCGGAACAGAGCGGGACTCGCCATCTTCCGCTACGACACGCGCTGCGGGGTGGTGCTGGGGCACACCGGGAACTTCCCCGGCTACACCCAGCTGATCGCCGCGACCCCCGACGGCCGCAGGTCCCTCACCTTCTCCCTCACCACCCAGGTGAACAGGACGCTCGCCCCCGACCTGCTGGAGCGACTGCGCACGGTCGAGGAGAACGCGGTCTGTGAACTGCTCGGCCGCAAGAGCGGCTGACCGCTTCCGAGGGAGCCGGGGCCGGCCCTCACCGCCCCCGGCCGGGGGCGGCGACACCTACCGCTTTTCAGCCGGACGCCGTAGCATCCCGCTCACATTCGGATCGCCAACTCGGCTTGTGGTCAAGCCTGTTGTGGGTCGACGACGTACGGCGGGGGTGGCGAGGGTGGCCCGAAACCTGTGGGACGAGATCCCGGCGACAGTGCCGGCGGCTGCGGCGGAGCGGCAGCTCGGTGCCGGCCGGTACGCCTTTCGCACACGGACGAGTTCGGTGTCCTGGGGTGGCGCGTTCATGCTCCTCCTGGTCACCGCGTTCTGCGTGATGATGGTGTTCGTCATCAGCGGTGAGAGCGAGTGGACGAACGCGATCCTCTTCATCGTCCTCGGCGGATGCTCCTTTCTCGGAGCGATCGCCGTCCCCCTGGCCGCGCGGTTCCGGCCGGTCGCATGGTGTGCCGTCTTCGAGGGCGGCGTGGTCTACCAGTACGGCTCGCGGCCGCCGATCGCCGGGGCCTGGGACGAGATCACCGGATGCCAACGGCACGCCACGCAGCACGAACGCAACGGGATCACCGTGGCGACCACGCATTCCGTGTACGTCCAGACGCCGGCCGGCAACTTCACGGTGTCGGGTGACACGCCCGAGGCGCAGCAGGTGGCAACCCTGATCGCGGACGGCTGGCTCACCGTGCAGAGTCAGAGCGCGGAGGAGGACGCGCGAGCGCGGCTGGCCGAACTCGGCACGGTGCTGGAGACCGGAGGGCGCGCGGCGTTCGGCCCTTTCACGGTGAGCCTGGCCGGGCTGGAACACGGGGGCCGGTTCCTGCCCTGGGAGAACATCGGCGAAGTCGACCTGATGGGGTCGACCATCCACGTCCTGGTCACCGGTGAACGCAAGCCCGCGGCGCGGGAACCGGTCTCCGACGTGCCGGACAGCGTCCTGTTCCTCACCGTCACGGACGCCCTGCGGCGATCGGCGCGGCAACCCGCGGAGTGAGCGGTCGCGCCGAGGCGGGTCCGGTGGCGCGCCGGGCCCCTGCGCGTCCCGCGAGCCTCATCGCAGATGGGCCAGCACGTCCTCCGCCACCGGGTACGGCGGCTCGTACGGCAGCAGTGCGGTGGCGCGGTCCAGCTCGCTCGCCCGCACATGGGCGTGCACCTCCCGGGCCAGCGGCGTCACGTCCTCGATCCCGACGATCCACTCGTCGGCGTACCTCGCCGCCGCCTCGCCCACCAGCCCCAGCTGGAGGGACCGGTGCGGCAGTGGACCGAGACGGAGGTTCCGTTCCGGGTCCCACTGCACCCGCGCCGACGACCGCCTCAACCTGCGCTTCCACTCCGCCTGGTCGCCGTGCAACCCGGGCACGAAGTGCGAGAGGCAGGCCCGCCGCAGCGCCCACTCGAACCCCTCACGGGTCATCTCCACGGCGAGCACGGTCTCCTGCCCCTCCTTGGTGCCCCAGCCGCAGCGGTACATCATCCACAGGAAGGAGGGTTTGATCCAGGTCATCCGGTCCCGCTTCCACGCGGCCGGAAAGCGACCGTCGCGCGCGGCCGGGCCGCCGATCTCCGGGCGGTACGCCTGGTAGACGGTGACCGTGTCGGCGGTGTGGCGGGCGCGGATACGGAACTTGGGCTCGGTCTGTGCGAGAGGTTCACTTTGTTTCACGGCGACAGATTCGGTCAGAGCCGCATCCCGCGGCCACCGAATATCGACGGCCCCGGCCCGCTTCCCGCTCCTGACCCCAAGCCCACGCCCAACCCCAAGCCCAAGCCCACGCGGCCACGCCCACCCCCACGCTCGATCACGGTCCCGAGCGCGATCAGGCTCCCCGTCCCGATCACGATCCCTGACATATCCCCCATCTGCGCGCACGCCCCTTGGCGTGGCGCGGCTCGTGCCCCAAGACTGAGCCGATGACGCAGCGCGTGGAGCTCGCGACCGTGATGGACCGACTCGCCGTCGACGGCCTGATCACCGAATACGCGGTGGCGGTGGACGACGGCGACTGGGGGGCCTACCGGGATCTGTTCGCACCGGGGGGACGCGCGGACTACCGCTCGGCGGGCGGCATCGAGGGCGACGCCGCGCAGGTCTCCGGGTGGCTGGCCCGGAGCATGGAACTCTTCCCGATGCGGCAGCACCTGATCGTCAACCGGCGGGTGCGCTTCGGGTATCTGGAGCAGGACACCGGTGACACCGCCCAGGTCCAGGCGGACTACATCAACCCGATGCGTCTCGCCGGACGCGACGGCGGATCCACCGCCCCCGACTTCGTCTGCGGCGGCCGCTACGCGTTCACCGTGATCCGCACCCCCGACGGCTGGCGCCTGCGCGAAGTCCTCGTCCAGGAGAAATGGCGCCGCGCCCCGGAGGGCCTCACCCCCGCCCAGCGCCCCGCCCCGGCCTGAGCGCACCGCATCCCGCCGGCGGGCGGGAGCGGCGAGCCCACCCGGTCCGCCGGTCGGCCCAGCTTCCTCCCCCTCCACGCCCCCTTCCTCCCGCCCGTCACCGCCGCCCCACCGCCCGCCCCGCCCACGCCCCCTGTCGGAGATCGTCCCCGGCGCGCACACTGGAGGGACGCACCGGTGGGAGGGAGGCGCTGTATGAGGACTCCGGACTGGGTCGCCTCCCCATGGCGGCGACGGTCGGCCGTCGTCGTGGCGGGCGCCCTGCCCGTGCTCGCCTTCCCCGCTCCGGGCCTGTGGTGGTCGGCGTACGGGGCGCTGGTGCCGTGGATCCTGTTGATCCGCACGGCTCCGACCGGCCGCCGGGCGGCGTACGACGGCTGGCTCGGCGGCTTCGCGTTCATGCTCGCGATGCATCACTGGCTCCTGCCGAACCTGCATGTCTTCACCTTCCTCATCGCCGGCCTGCTGGGCGCCTTATGGGCGCCCTGGGCGTGGCTGGCGCACAGGTTCCTGGCCGGTTCGCCCTCGCCCGGGCGGGTCTCCGCCGCGCTGCTGGTCGTGCCCTCGGGCTGGCTGATGATCGAGCTCGTCCGCTCCTGGCAGGGCCTGGGCGGGCCGTGGGGCCTGCTGGGGTCCAGCCAGTGGCAGGTGGAGGCGGCGCTGCGGCTGGCCTCGGTCGGCGGGGTCTGGCTGCTCAGCTTCCTGGTCGTGGCCGTCAACGTCGCGCTCACCGTGCTGATTGCCGTACGGACGTCCCGGGCGCCCGCGCTCGCCGGTCTCGTCACGGCCGTGGTCGCGACCTCGGCGGTGTGGTGGTGGGCTCCGCGCCCCGACGTCCGGGGCGAGGTGCGGATCGCCGTCGTCCAACCCGGCGTGACCGACGGCCCCGACGCCCGGTTCGCCCGTGAGGAGGCCCTCACCCGGCGGCTCGCCGGGCAGGACCTGGACCTGATCGTGTGGGGCGAGAGCAGTGTCGGCCACGACCTGGCCGACCGCCCCGATCTCTCCGACCGGATCGCGGCGCTGGCCCGCGCGACGGACACCGACATCCTCGTGAACGTCGACGCCCGCCGCTCCGACCGCCCCGGCATCTACAAGAGTTCGGTGCTCGTCGGCCCCGACGGCCCCACCGGCGACCGGTACGACAAGATGCGTCTCGTTCCCTTCGGCGAGTACATCCCGATGCGCTCACTGCTCGGCTGGGCCACCTCGGTCGGCGAGGCGGCGGGCGAGGACCGTCGGCGCGGCACCGAGCAGGTCGTGTTCGACTCCGGGAAGGGGCTGCGGATCGGCCCCATGGTCTGCTTCGAGTCCGCGTTCCCGGACATGAGCCGCCATCTCGCGCTGGACGGCGCCGAGTTGCTGCTCGCGCAGTCGGCGACCTCGACGTTCCAGCAGAGCTGGGCGCCCGAGCAGCACGCCTCGCTGGCCGCGCTGCGGGCCGCCGAGACCGGCCGCCCCATGGTCCACGCGACACTCACCGGCGTCTCGGCGGTGTACGGCCCGTCCGGCGAGCAGGTCGGCCCGTGGCTGGGCACGGACGCGAGCGCGTCGGCGGTGTACGAGGTGCCGCTGGCCGGCGGCACGACGCCGTACGTCCGCTTCGGCGAGTGGCCGGTCCGCGCCGCGCTGCTGGTCCTGGTCGCGTGGGGCGCCTTCGAGGGCGTACGGGCCCTGCGGCTGAGGCGGACGGGTCCTCGGCCGCTCGCCGCTCAGGCGGCGGACCCCTCCTCCACCTCCCGCACCACCCGCTCGCACAGCTCATGAGTGGCCAGCGCGTCCCGGGCGCTGAGCACCCTGCCCGCGCCCACGGCGTCGAGGAAGGCGAGGACGGCCTGCTCGACGCCACGCTGCCGGGCCACGGGCACCCAGTCGCCGCGCCGCCGCACGGACGGCTGCCCCTTGTGGTCGACGACCTCGGCGAGGTTCACCACCTGCCGCTTGGTGTCCTGTCCCGAGACCTCCAGGGTCTCCTCCGCCGAACCGCTGAGCCGGTTCATGACGCCGAGCGCGGTGAACCCGGCCCCGGAGAGCTGCAGGACGACATGGTGCAGCAGCCCGTCCTCGGTGCGGGCCCGCACCGTCACATCCTCGACCTCCCCCGGCACCAGGAACCGCAGGGTGTCGACGACGTGGATGAAGTCGTCCAGGATCATCGGGCGCGGCAGCTCGGGCAGGCCGATGCGGTTCTTCTGCATGATGATCAACTCGCGCGGATGGTCGGCGCACTGGGCGTACCCGGGCGCGTACCGCCGGTTGAAGCCCACGGCGAGCGCGACGTTCCGCTCCTCCGCGAGCCGTACGAGCCGTTCCGAGGCGGCGAGTTCGTACGCGAGCGGCTTGTCCACGTACGTGGGCACGCCCGCCTCGATCAGCCGCTCCACGATCTCGGGGTGGACCACGGTCGGCGCGTGCACGAAGGCCGCGTCCAGCTCCTGGGCGAGCAGCCCGTCGAGATCGGTGTGCCGCTGGCCGGGCGGAAGGTGCAGGCTGTCGGCCACGCGGGTGAGCGTGGCCGGTGTCCGCGTCTGCAGGTGGAGTTGGAGCCCCGGCCGGGTTCCGAGGACCGGGAGATAGGCCTTCTGCGCGATGTCGCCGAGCCCGATGCAGCCGACCTTCACTGGGGTCTCCCGTCCACGGTGTGCCGTCGAATTGCCTCGTCCGCAGCATACGGGGGGGTGCCAGGACGGTCGGCATGATGACCGAGCACGCTGAGCCCTCCCGGACCGTCGGCGGAACGGACCGTACTCGAAGGCCGGCTCGACCCCCACCGCGAGACCGGAGGGCGGCGGCAGGAGGCGCGGACGGCCACACGGCACCCGCCGAAGCCCCGGGCCACGGCTCCTGCCACGAGCCCCGGTGTACCGAACCCCCACGTCGTCCACGGTCCCCGGCGTCACCCATGTGGGGGCATCATCCGCTTGCCCCCTCCCCAAAGGCACCCGGACACAGCAGAGTTGGCGCGTGCATCGACCGACCACCACCGCAACCGCGACACTCCTGGTCACCGTGGCCGTCTCGGCCCTCACCGGCTGCGTGACCACGCACCACCCTCCCCCGCACCCTTCGTCGCCCGTCCCGTCCCCGCCGTCCGAGCCCCGCCCGGACGGCACCCGCGAGACACAGATCGTGCAGGCCCCGGCGCGTGAGGCGCTGGAGCTGATCGGCCCGCCGCGGAGTCCCGCCCCGAGCACGTCCACGGCACCGAGGTCCACCGTGCCGACCGCCACCGTCGCCGCCCCCGATCCCGTCGGCCCAGTTCCTGCGCCGTCCTCCCGGCACAAGCGCCAGGGTCCCCACCAGCGCTACGGCCCGCCCCCCGGATCCCGGCCCTCCATCGACATCCCGCCCCTCCCCGAGAACATCCCGACGCAGCCGCCCGGGAACTCCGACGTGTGCGCGCTCGGCCACAGGTACGGCGGCTGGGGCAGGGACACTCCCCAGGCGGCCATCTGCAAGGACGTCTACGGCCGTTGAGGCGCCCGCCACGGCGTGCGCACGCGGTCGCTAGGGCCGCTGTCTCGGCGGCCCCGGGACGTCCCCTCCGCCGGGACCCGCCTCGTCGAGCCTGGCCTCCAGCCGGCCCAGTGCGGTGCGGATGCCGTCGCCGTGACCGCCGTCCTCCAGCACGGCCAGTGCGGCCCGGGCCAGCCGCAGATGGCTGCGGGCCGCGTCGGGGCGGCCCAGCTTGGCGTAGTCGGCGGCGAGGCTGAGGTGGAGCGAGGGGTAGAAGGCGCGCACCGCGAGCGCGTCGGGGCACTCGTCGGGCCGGCCGCCGGGGCGGTCCGCGAGGCGGACCGGGTGCAGGTCCGGGGCGGGCCCGGCCGACCGGCCGTCGGACAGCTCGTCGGCCGCCGACAACGCCCTCAGGTCCCAGGCCAGTTCGGTGTCCGGATCGTCCTGGGTGTCGGCCATGTAGTGCGCCAGCGTGCAGCGGTGGAGCGGGGTGCCGTCCTCGCCGATCTCGGCCCACAGCTGCTGCAGACGGTGCCGGGCCTCCTCGCGGTCACCCCCATGGTGCAGCATGACCGCCTGCCCGATCCGGGTCATCAGGGCGTCCGGTGCCACCTGCTCCTGTCGCTCCGCCACCGTGTCCTCCGCACTCGTCGCCCCCTGTCCCGCCTGTCCCTGCCGACGCTAACGGCAGGTACCGGCATTCCCGGTCAGGCAGCCCCGTACGGCCGCCGGGGCGCCCCGGCGGCCGTACGGCGGACGAGCCGGACGGGCGGACACCCGGGTGGGAGCGGGCGAGCCGCGCGTCAGCCGAGGTCGGGGATCGTCCAGTCGATCGGCTCGTGGCCCTGCCGGGCGACGGCCTCGTTGATCTGCGTGAACGGCTGGGAGCCGAAGAACTTCTTGGCCGACAGCGGCGAGGGATGCGCGCCCTTCACCACCGCGTGACGCTCCTCGTCGATGAGCGGCAGCTTCTTCTGCGCGTAGTTGCCCCACAACACGAAGACGGCCGGGTCGGGCCGGTCGGCGACCGCGCGGATCACGGCGTCGGTGAACTTCTCCCAGCCCTTGCCCTTGTGCGAGTTGGCTTCGCCGGAACGGACCGTGAGCACCGCGTTGAGCAGCAGCACGCCCTGCTGGGCCCACGGCATCAGATAGCCGTTGTCCGGGATCGGGGTGCCCAGCTCGGCCTGCATCTCCTTGTAGATGTTGCGCAGGGAGGGAGGGGTCTTCACTCCCGGCCGCACGGAGAAGCACAGGCCGTGGCCCTGGCCCTCGCCGTGGTACGGGTCCTGGCCGAGTACGAGGACCTTCACGCTCTCGTACGGTGTGGCGTCGAGTGCGGCGAAGACCTGCTCACGGGGAGGGTAGACGGGACCCTTGGCACGCTCCTCCTCGACGAACTCGGTGAGTTCCTTGAAGTAGGGCTGCTGCAGCTCGTCCCCCAGGACCCCGCGCCAGGACTCGGGCAGCATGGCGATGTCGGTCACGTCAACTTCCTCCGGTGTGCGCTCACTTCACGGCCGCGCAACACGCAGCCATGGGCAGCCGCGCGAGGCGCGGCCGCCGTCAGAGCACAGAACCTACAGGCGCCCACTGACAACGGGAGCCGGCACCCGGAATTACCAGCTGGTCTTCCAGGAGAGCTGCCACATGGTCATCATCGTCGCGGGGTCGATGACGTTCTCCAGCCCGGCGATCTCCTCGTTCGCGGCCGTGTAGGCCTTGCCCTGCCAGAGGGGGATCAGGCGGGCGTCGTCCACGAGGATCTGCTGGGCCTCCTCGAACTCCTCGGAGACGGCGCCGCGGTCGCTCTCGGCGCGCGACTTCGGGAGGAGCTTGTCCGTGATCTCGGGGGACTTGTACGGGGTGCCGAGCGCGTTCTGCTCGCCCACGAACGGGGCGATGAAGTTGTCGGCGTCGTTGAAGTCGGGGTTCCAGCCACGCCCGAAGATGGGGTACTCGCCCTTCTGGTAGCCCTCCGAGTAGGTCTTCCAGGGCCGGCTCTTGAGCGTGACCGAGAACAGACCGGACGCCTCCAGCTGCCGCTTCAGCTCCTCGAAGGCCGGCTTGGTCTGGGAGCCGTACCGGTCCGAGGTGTACCAGAGCGTGAGAGGAACCGTTTCGGTGATGCCCGCCTCGGTGAGGATGGACTTCGCCTTGGTCGCGCTGGGGTTGCCGTAGTCGTCGAAGAAGCCGGTCGTGTGACCCACCAGGCCCCTGGGGATCATGGAGTACAGCGGTTCGACGGTGTCCTTGTAGATGTTGTGGGCGAGCGCCGGCCGGTCGAGGACCTGGGCGACCGCCTTGCGGACCGCGGGGTTCTTCGCCCAGGGGTCCTTGGGGTTGAA
The DNA here is from genome assembly GCF_042802995.1 of Streptomyces sp. NPDC057438. Taxonomy (NCBI): domain Bacteria; kingdom Bacillati; phylum Actinomycetota; class Actinomycetes; order Kitasatosporales; family Streptomycetaceae; genus Streptomyces; species Streptomyces sp. NPDC057438. Next base: position 12,110 of record NZ_JBHVDD010000103.1, on the reverse strand, counting down.
CACCAGGTAGCTGATCTCGGTGGTGGGGCTCTCCACGATCTGGAGGTTCTCGGAGTCGTGGTGGGTCTGGATGTCCACGATGTCCGCGGCGCCGAGGCCCCGGTAGATGACCGAGATCTTCTTGTCCTTGAGGGCCTTGACCATCTGGTCCGACTGCCCGAAGTACTCGATGGTGACGGCGGAGTTCTTGCGGTCGGCGAGACCCTTGTAGTTCTCGTTGCTGACCAGCTCGGCCTTCTTGCCCTCGTCGTAGGAGTCGAGGGCGTAGGGCCCGGATCCGGTGATCTCGGTGCCCTCGCGGAGCTTGTCCGCGGGATAGTCCGCGGGGTCCACGATGGACATGGCGGGCGTGGTGAGCACCAGCGGGAAGGTCGCGTCGGGCTGGCTGAGGTGGAAGACGACCTCGCGGTCGCCCTTCGTCTGCACCCGGGAGAGGGTGGTCAGCAGGCCGGCGGGACCGCCGTTGACGTTGATCTTCTTGATCCGGTCGAACGAGTACTTGACGGCCTGCGCGTCCAGCGTGTGGCCGTTGGAGAACTTCAGGCCCTCACGCAGGGTGCAGCTGTACACCGTGCTGGAGCTGTCCGTGAATTCGCAGCTCTCGGCGGCGTCCGGCTCGGGCTCGGAAGCACCGGGCGCGTAGCCGAGCAGGGGCTGGAAGACGTTGCGCATCAGCTCCCAGGAGCTGTCCCAGGCCGCGGCCGGGTCCAGGGTGCTCGGCGCACTGGTGGTACCCACCACGATGGGGTCCGCGTCGTCGGAGGCGTCCGAGGAGAACACACCACACCCGGTCACCATGGATATGGACGCGATCACCGCGAGTGGCGGCAAGTATCGGTTCCGGTTGAACACGCGCATGCTCCTCGAAATGCCGTACCAAGAGTGGGCGAACGATACCGCAGGCCCCGCGAGCGGCTCCCGCTCGGCCGACGAAGCCCTTGATCAGTCCGCGAGTGACGGCGTTGTCGAGTCCCTGTGAGGGGTGCGGACGGGCGCCGGAGATGTTCGGTGAAGCGTGCACCGGCGCCCGCCGTACTCTGTCAGCCGACCCCCGCGTTGAGGAAGATGCCGCCGTCGACCACGAGGGTCTGGCCGGTGATCCAGTCGGACTGCTCCGAGGTGAGGAACGCCGCGGCGCCCCCGATGTCGGAGGGCACGCCGAGCCGGGCGAGCGGGTAGGACGCGGCGGCCTCGGCCTCTCGGCCCTCGTACAGAGCCTGCGCGAACTTGGTCTTCACCACGGCGGGCGCGATCGCGTTGACCCGGACCCCGGGCGCGTACTCGTGCGCCAGCTGCAGGGTCAGGTTGATCATGGCGGCCTTGCTGATGCCGTAGGCGCCGATGAACGGCGACGCGGCGACTCCGGCGACGGAGGCGATGTTGACGATCGCGCCGCCGTTGTCCTTCTGCCAGGCGTGCCAGGTCCGCTGGGCGAAGCCGAGGGCCGAGACGACGTTCGTCTCGAAGACCTTGCGGGCGATGTTCAGGTCGAGGTCGGCGATCGGGCCGAAGACCGGGTTCGTACCGGCGTTGTTGACCAGGAAGTCGACGCGGCCGAAGGCCTCCATCGTGCGTTCGACGGCGAGCGCCTGGTGGGCCTCGTCGTGGGCCTTGCCCGCGACGCCGATGACCCGCTCGGCGCCGAGCTGCTCGACGGCCTTCTTGAGCGAGTCCTCGTCGCGGCCCGTGATGCAGACGCGGTCGCCGCGCGCGACGAGGGCCTCGGCGATGCCGTGACCGATGCCGCGGCTGGCGCCGGTGATGAGGGCCACCTTGCCCGAGAGTTCGGGGAGTTGCTCCGAAGTCATGTTCTCGTTCCCCTAGTTGAGCGGTCCGCCGGCCACGTACAGCACCTGGCCGGAGACGAATCCCGCGTCCTCGCCGGTGAAGTAGGCGATGGCGCCGGCGATGTCCTCGGGCCGGCCCACGCGCTGGACGGGGATCTGGGTGGCGGCGGCCGCCTGGAAGTCCTCGAAGCCCATGCCGACGCGGGCGGCGGTGGCGGCGGTCATGTCGGTGACGATGAAGCCGGGCGCCACGGCGTTGGCGGTGACGCCGAACTTGCCGAGTTCGATGGCGAGGGTCTTGGTGAAACCCTGCAGACCGGCCTTGGCCGCCGAGTAGTTGGCCTGGCCCCGGTTGCCGAGCGCGGACGAGGAGGACAGGTTGACGATCCGGCCGAACTTGGCCTCGACCATGTACTTCTGGACGGCCTTGGCCATCAGGAAGGCGCCCCGCAGGTGCACGTTCATGACCGTGTCCCAGTCGGACGCGCCCATCTTGAACAGCAGGTTGTCGCGGAGCACGCCCGCGTTGTTCACCAGGATCGTCGGGGCGCCCAGCTCCTCGGCGATCCGGGTGACGGCGGCCTCGACCTGGGCCTCGTCGGAGACGTCGCAGCCGACCGCGAGCGCCTTTCCGCCGGCGGCGGTGATCTTCTCGACGGTGTCCTTGCACGCGGCCTCGTCGAGGTCGATCACCGCGACGGCACGGCCCTCGGCGGCCAGTCGTACGGCGGTCGCGGCACCGATGCCGCGCGCGCCACCGGTGACCACGGCGACACGCTGCTCAGTGGTGGACATTGCTGGTTCTCCTCGCCCTTGGGATGCGGCTCCTGCGGCGCCCCCAGTTGGTGAGCGACCGCTTAGTACCTTCAGCACACGTGACGCTAGAAGTCCTGGCACCCGGTGTCAACGTTCCACCAGGTGTGATCCCTTACGTCGGCCCCGGCCGGGGTCGCCGCACCACGGACCCGCTACGTCACCAGCAGTGCGAGCAGCCGCTCGGCCTCCGCCGCCGGATCCGCGGTGAGCCCAGTGTGCACGGGGCCGGCCTGGACCACCGTCGAACGGGGCGCGACAAGCCACCGGAACCGCCGTCCGGCGTCGTCCCGGGCGGCCTGCCCGGCCGCCTCTCCCCCGGCGCACACACCCTCCACGGCGCGCAGCGCGGCCCGCACGCCCCGCACGTCCGCCCCGGGGTCGAGGGCGAGGAGCTTGGCCTCGTCCAGATGCGTACGGGCGGTCACCAGGGCCCGGGAACGGCTGTAGACGAGGACGCCCGCGTTGAAGCACTCCCCGCGCTCGATCCTGGGCACCACCCGCAGCAGCGCGTACTCGTAGACGTCCTGCCCGGTCGCCCCGGTCCCCAGGAAGCGGTCGCTCACGTGATCCCCTCGATGCGTTCGTGGATGTCGGCGGCGCGGGCGAGCAGCGGTTCGGCGTACGCCCGCCGCAGCGCGTCCGGCGTCTCGAAGCCGGGCTCGTCGCTCAGCCAGACGTCCGGGATCTCGGCGGTCACCTCGGCGAGCAGGTCCTCGGTGACCAGCGGCGCGAGGTCCGCGGCGGCTGCCGCGACATCGGGGCCGAAGCGGGCCAGGGCATGGTCGGCGGCGGCGTACGGCTTGGCGGCGGAGACGCGGGCGCCGGGCCAGTGGTGGTGCCAGATCATGGTGGCGCCGTGGTCGATGAGCCACAGTTCGCCGTGCCGGATCAGCAGGTTGGGGTTGCGCCAGGAGCGGTCGACGTTGTTGATCAGCGCGTCGAACCAGACGACCCGCCCGGCCTCCTCGGGGCTCACCTCGAAGGCGAGCGGGTCGAAGCCGATCGCGCGGGCCAGGAAGTCCATGCCCAGATTGGTGCCGCCGCTGGACTTGATCAGCTCCTGCACCTGCTCGTCGGGCTCGCCGAGCCCGAGGACGGGGTCGAGGTCGAGCGTGACCAGGCCGGGCACGCGCAGACCGAGCCGCCGGGCCAGCTCACCGCAGACGACCTCCGCCACGAGCGTCTTGCGGCCCTGACCCGCGCCGGTGAACTTCAGGACGTACGTGCCGCGGTCGTCGGCCTCCACGAGGCCCGGCAGCGAACCGCCTTCCCGCAACGGCGTGATGTACCGGGTCACGCTGACTTCCTTGAGCATCGCCCCAGGCTACCGGCGGGCCACGGCGCCCCGGAGGCGACCCGTCCGCCCTCGGCTCGGATCGACAGCTTCCGGACAGCTGCTTTTGACACTCTCATCACCCCGGACAGGTCAGGATGTGCTCCCTGTCTGAACGTTCAAGCACAGCCCCTCCGTATCCATGGGCGAAAGTGCGAAGCCATCTCGGGAGGAACCTCCGGCATGACCAGCGAAACGATCAAACCCGCTTCGATTCCGGGCCGCCGCACCGTCATGGCGGCGGCCGGCGTGGCAGGACTCACCGTCGCGCTGACCGCGTGCGGGTCGGAGGACGAACCCTCGACCTCCACCTCGAACTCGTCGGGGGCCGGGGCCGGGGCGGGCGGCGACTCGACGGCCGAGGCGAGCGGCGGCAGCACGAGCGGCGGCGCCGGTGGCGCGGCGATCGCCAAGACCTCGGACATCCCCGAGGGCGGCGGCAAGATCTTCGAGAGCGAGGGTGTCGTCATCACCCAGCCGGAGGCGGGCCAGTACAAGGCGTTCTCCGCCACCTGCACCCACCGCGGGTGCGCCGTGAAGTCGATCGCCGACGGCGTGATCAACTGCCCCTGTCACAACAGCAACTTCTCGATCGCCGACGGCAGTGTGAAGAGCGGCCCGGCCACGGAGCCGCTGCCGGCCAAGAAGGTCAGCGTCTCGGGTGATTCCATCACGCTGGCCTGATCCTCGTCAGGCACGCCAGCACCTCGTCGGTGGTCGCGACCGTCGCGACCAGTGCGAGGGTGTGGCGGATCATCGCGGGGGTGTAGTCGGCAGGCACCCCCGCGATGGCGTCCCCGGGCACGACGACGCGGTAGCCCCGGTTGACCGCGTCGAACACGGCGTTCGGCACGGCCACGTTGGCCGAGACGCCGGTGACGATCAGTGTCCGGCACCCCAGATTGCGCAGCAGCGCGTCCACGTCGGTGCCCGCCAGCGGTGACAGACCGTGCAGCCGCCGTACGACCAGGTCCTCCTCGGCGACCTCGACGGGCGGGGCGACGCGTACGGCCTCGGTGCCGGTCAACTGCCGTACGGGCAGCCGTTCCGCCGCGCGGAACAGGCGGGCGTTGCGGTTGGCGCCCCGTCCGTCGGGCCGCCGCTCGGCGACGGCGTGCATGACCTGCGTCCCGCTCCCGTGGGCCGCGTCCACCAGCCTGGCCACATTGGCGAGGGCCCCCGACGAGCGTGCCTCGCGGGCGAGTTCGGGCAGTGCGCCGTCCGGGCCGACCACCCCCCGCTGGCACTCGACGGTGAGCAGGACGGTGGTGGCGGGTTCGAGCAGCCCGTCCAGCTCCCGCCGCCTCCTTGCGTCACTCGCGGACTCGTGCGCGTACGACGGCATGACGGTCCCCCTGTCACCGGCGATCGGGCGGGTGAGCGTAACGCCCCTTGCACATGGGCGGAAGACGGCCGATGCTCATCTGACGCCACGTCAGCGAAGGGGATGTCGATGACCGCCACGCAGCGCCGGGGCCGCAGGATCATGATGGAACCCGCCGAACTGGACGAGTTCCTGGGCGCGCAGCGCACCTGCCGCGTCGCGACGGTCTCGTCCGACGGCGCCCCGCACATCAGCCCGCTCTGGTACGTCTGGGACGGCACATCGCTCTGGCTCTACTCGATCACCCGCAGCAAGCGGTGGTCCGCGCTGCGCCGCGATCCGCGCGTCGCCGTCGTCGTCGACGCGGGCGAGGAGTACGGCGAACTGCGCGGCGCCGAACTGTCCGGCACCGTCGAGTTCGTCGGCGAGGCACCGCGCACGGGCGAGCCGGTCCCCGAACTCGTCGAGGTGGAGCGGCGGTTCGCACGCAAGAACTTCGGCATCGACGACATGCCGCACGACGGCAGACACGCCTGGCTGCGCCTGACGCCGGACGCGATCGCGTCCTGGGACTTCCGCAAGCTGGGGTAGACCACGGGCCGAAACGCCAAGCGAGGCACGCCGCCCCGCTGTTGACTCTGCCTCGGTCAGGCCGGCGACGGCCCTGTATCAGCCTCTCGGCGCACAACGGCGGGACCACCTCGGCCCGCTCCCCGGGCACGGCACCGGCGGTGGTTCATCCCGGGCCGCACGCGGCCCCCGCCGCCCGAAGCGCCTCGACCGCCGCCCTGATCGACGGCCGCCGGTCGGCGTCCGCGCGCCACACCGCGTAGACGCTCCGGTGGACCCGGGGGCGCACCGGGACCGTCCGCATCCCGGCCGGCATCGGGTCGCGGCCGAGCCGGGGCGCGATGCAGACGCCCAACCCGGCGGCGACCAGGGCCAGTTGGGTGTGGTGCTCGCCGGCGCGGTGGGCGATCTGGGGCTCGATCCCGTTGGCGCGCAGCGTGTAGAGCAGCCACTCGTGGCAGAACTCCCCCTCGGGCCAGGCGACCCACGGCTCCTCCGCCAGCTCCCGCAGGTCGATCTCGTCCCGCCCGGCGAGCGGGTGGCCCTCGGGCAGCGCCACCTCCACCGGGTCGTCGAGGATCGCGGCCCTGGCGAGCCCCTCGGGGACCGGCAGCGGCTTGTTGTACCAGTCGAGGACGACGGCCAGGTCGACGTCGCCCCTGATCACCGCGTTGATGGCGAGTTCGGGCTCCAGCTCCCGGGAGCGCACGCGCAGCGCCGGATGGTCGTCCCGCAGCGCGCGGAAGACGGCGGGGAACAGTCCCCGGACGGCCGTGGGGAACGCGGCCAGCCGCAGCTCGCCGACGACCTGTCCGCGCTGCGCCTCCAGGTCCGCCTGGGCCAGCTCGACCTGCGACAGGATGCGCCCGGCGTGCTCGGCGAGCAATCGCCCCGCGTCGGTGAGGCGCACGCCCCGCCCGTTCTTGGCGAGGAGACGCTGTCCGACCTCCCGCTCCAGCTTGGCCATCTGCTGCGAGACGGCCGAGGTCGTCACATGCAGCCCCTCGGCCGCCCCGCTGACCGAACCGTGCCGGGCCAGCGCGTCGAGGGTACGCAGCCGCTCCAAGTTCAACATGTAAGAGATACTACGAGATTCAGCGCATGAATTCTCGCTTGTGCTACAAGATTGCCGTCGCCATCGTGGGGGCATGACCACCGCCACGCCCACCCGCACTCCCTCATCCCTGCCCGGACGCCCCCGCGCCGCCGTCGACTGGCGCCTGCGCTTCGCCTTCCTCTCCCTCGTCTGGGGCTTCAGCTTCCTGCTGATCAAGGTGGGCACCCAGGCGTACGCACCGTTCCAGGTCACCTTCGGGCGGCTGCTGTTCGGCACGCTGGTGCTCGCGGTGGCGATGGCGGTGAAGCGGGAGCGGCTGCCGCGCGGCGCCCGCACCTGGGGGCACCTCACGGTGGCGGCCCTGCTCCTCAACGCGTTGCCGTTCTCCCTCTTCGCCTACGCGGAGCTGACGATCCCCTCCACGCTGGCGGGCATCTGCAACGCGACCTCGCCCCTGTGGGGCATGGCCCTCTCCCTGGTCGCGCTCTCGGAGGACCGCCCGACCCGGGTTCGGGTCGCCGGTCTCGGCCTCGGCTTCCTCGGCGTGCTCACCGTGCTCGGCGCCTGGCAGGGCTTCAGCGGGCTGGACGCGCGGGGCACCACGATGGCACTGCTGGCCTCCCTCAGCTATCCGGTCGGCTGGATCTACGTCCGCCGCACCCTGGCCGGCACCAGCACCTCGCACCTGTCCCTCACCGGCGCCCAGCTCCTGCTGGCCACCGCGCAACTGGCCTTCGTCACCCCGCTGTTCACGGCCCTGCCGCACAGCTTCCCGGTCCTGCCCCTGCTGGCCGTGGTCGCCCTGGGCGCCCTCGGCACGGGTGTCGCCATGCTCCTCCAGTACGGCCTGGTCTCCGAGGTCGGCCCGACGACCGCCCAGATGGTCACCTACTTCATCCCGGTGATCGCCACGGCCGCCGGCGTGGTACTGCTCGGCGAGTCCCTGGCCTGGTCGACCCCGGTCGGCGCGGCGATCGTCCTGGCGGGAGCGGCCCTGACCCAGGCCAGGCCACGCACCTGACCCCGCGGAGGCCCCTCGCCCGCCCCCACCCCTCACGCGTAGCCACCGCCCGACCCCGGCCGTCCGACCGCCGAGGCCACCGCGTCCGCCACCCTCACGATGTCCTCCTCGGTGAGGGTGGAGACCGTGATCCGGATCCCCTGCGGGGCACTCATCCGGAAGCGTGCGCCGGGCGCCACGGCCCACCCTGCGTGAAGCAGCCGGGCGACGGCGCCGGTCTCGTCCGGAACCCGGATCCACACGTTCATCCCGCTGACCCCGTGCGCCTCGACCCCGCGCCGCGCGAGGGCTCCGATCAGCGCGTCGCGGCGCCGCCCGTACTGTGCCGCCACGGCCGCGAAGTCCACCGCGCCACCGGTCCACAGGCGCACGACGGCCCGCTGCACCAGCCGGCTCACCCAGCCCGGCCCGAGCCGCTGTCTGCCCCGGACCCGGTCGACGGTGACGGCGTCCCCGGTGAGCACCGCGAGCCGCAGGTCGGGGCCGTACGCCTTGGCGACCGACCGCACGAGAACCCAGCCGCGGGTGGCCCCGGCCAGCGGATGGAGGGGCTGGTCGACGATCCGGTAGCCGTGGTCGTCCTCGATGACCAGGGTCTCGGGATGGTCCTTCAGCACGGACCGCAGGGCCCGCGCCCGGGCGGCGCTCACGGCGGCGCCGGTGGGGTTCTGCGCGCGGTCGGTGACGATCAGGGCCCGGGCCCCGGCCTCCAGCGCCGCCCGGACGTCATCGGGAAGCGGCCCTTCGTCGTCGACGCCGACCGGTACGACGCGCAGTCCGAGCGCCGGCACGAGGTCGAGCACGCTGCCCCACCCCGGGTCCTCGACGGCGACGGCGTCCCCGGATCTGAGATGGGCGACCAGGACGCGTTCGATCGCGTCGAGCGAACCGGAGGTGACGGTGATCGGCCCGTCCGGCACCCCGTCGGCGTCCAGCTCGGCCCGCGCGATGCGAGCCAGCTCGGGCTCCACGGAGCCCGCCCCGTACAGCACGGGCTCACGGTCAGCCTGCTGGGCGGCGGCCGCGAACGCCTCGGCGAGACGCGGCAGCAGGGCCGTGTCGGGATTGCCGTCGGCGAGGTCGCGCACGCCCTCGGGCACCTCCACCCTGATGTACTCGCGCCCCGTCGTCGCCGGCCGGGGGCGCACGCGGCTCCCCCGCCGCCCGGCGGTCTCGATGACCCCGCGCTCCCGCAGTGTGCGGTAGGCGGCCGCGACGGTGTTCGGATTCACGCCCAGGCGCTCCGCCAACTCGCGCATGGGCGGCAGCAGTCGGCCGGGCTCCAGCTCGCCCGCCCCGACCGCCCGCTCGACGCTTGCCGCGATATCCGCCGCACGCCGACCCGTGATCCGGTATTCTCCTAGCACAAACCTAACTATGCACTAGTGCAATGGAGAGCGCAATGGCGGGGACACCGCAACCGACGACGCCACCGACCGTCGCCTACACCCCGACCGACCGCACCGTCCCCACCCGGGGCGGAGAGAAGGCGTCGTACGACAGGGACCTGGTGCACGCGATACTGGACGAGGGCTACGTCTGCCACCTCGGCTTCGTCCGGGACGGTGCCCCGGTGGTGTTGCCGACGCTGTACGGCCGGGTCGGCGAGACGCTCTACGTGCACGGTTCGACGGGTTCACGCCCGCTGCGGATGACGGACCAGGCCGACCCGGGGCTCCCGGTGTGCCTGACGGTGACGCACGTGGACGCGCTGATCCTGGCCCGCTCCGCCTTCCACCACTCGATCAACTACCGCTCGGTCGTGGTGCACGGAATCGCCCACCGGGTCACGGACCCGCAGGAGCGGCGGATCGCCCTGGACGCGCTCGTCGATCACGTCGTACCGGGCCGCTCGCGGGACTCCCGGCCCGCGAACCCCAAGGAGTTCGCGGCCACCGCCGTGATCCGCCTCGACCTGAACGAGGTCTCGGCCAAGACCCGCACCGGCGGCGTCAACGAGGAACCCGAAGACCTCACGCTTCCCCACTGGGCCGGCGTCGTCCCCCTCCGCAAGGGCTACGACGCCCCGATCCCGGACCCGGACCTGCCCGCCGGCATCGAACTCCCGGACTACCTCAAGACCCTGTAGTACGCCTCCCCGCCCCGGGCCCGCCTCAACGACGAGGGGTGACCCCGGGGCCGTCAGGGGCGCGGGGGACCGCGCGAACCGCGGCGGCACGGCAAGCAGCCGACCTCCCCGGCGACAGCTCGGGCCGCCCCGCCCCCCCCATCAGCCTCCGAACCGCTCCCGGCCCCCTACGCGCCTTCACGGGTACACGCCCGTCAGGGGCCGCGGGGGACCGCGCGACCCATCGCAGCACAGCAAACAACCGGCCTCCCCGGCGACAGTCCGGGCCACCTCGTTCCCCCCACCAGCCCGCCCGCAGCCCTTTACGTGCCCTCAGGGTGAGCGGCCGTCAGGGTGAGCGGCCGTCAGCGGCGCGGGGACGCCCCACGCCCCCCACGACCCACCCCGTCCGTCCCGCCGCCCACCGACGGCCGGGCCGGCGGCCGGCCCGCCGCGGCATCACCGCCCGCGCCCCACCGACAGCTCGGGCTCAACCCGCCCCTCGACGGCCCCGGCCGGTCGCCCCGGCGCCCCTCCCCCCGCCGCGGACCGCTGCGCGACGAACGCCCCGGCCAGCACCACCGCCCCGCCCACGATCTGCGGTGCCGACAGATGCTCCCCCAGCAGCACCCAGGCGAGCACGGTCGCCACCACCGCCTCCAGGCACCCCACGACCCCGGCCACCTGCGGCGACAACCTCCGCACGGCCACCACCCCGGTCACGTAGGCGACCACCGTGGCGAGCAGCACCACCCAGGCGAGCAGCACCCACGCCGGGACAGCCGTGCCGTCCATCCACGCGTCACCCCCGAGCACCCCCCACTCCATCCCCCACGGCCGCGCCACCACCGTGAGCACCGCCGCACCCACCAACAGCCCGTAGGCGATGACCCCGAGTGGATCCGGTGCCTCGGCCCCCGCGTCGCTGCCCTGGTCGGACAGCACGAAGTACCCGGCCTGACAGCAGGCGGCCCCGAGCGCCAGCAGCAAGCCCAGCGGGTCGAAGCTCAGCCCCGACCAGATCTCGACGACACAGGCGAGTCCGCCGACGGCGAGCACGACGCCGACCGCGGCGGCTCGCGTCACCGGCCGGCGCTGCACGAAACGCACCCAGCCGAGGACGATGGCCGGGCCGAGGTACTCCACGAGGAGCGCGACACCGACGGGGATCCGGGAGATCGAGGCGAAGTAGAAGGCCTGCACACCGGCCACGGCGAACAGTCCGAACCCGACGAGCAGAGCGGGCCGCCGGCGCACCAGATCCCGGTGACGGACGGCCAGCGGCAGCATCACCAGCGCGGCACCGACCACCCTCAGCCACACCACGTGCAACGGGTCGAGCCCGGCCTCGATCAGCGGCTTGGCCGCCGTACCCGATCCACCGAAGGCGACCGCGGACCCCAGCGCGAGCACCAGCCCGACGCCGCGCCCACGATGCCCCTGACTCTCCTGAGACGTATGCACCGAGACATGATGTCAGCCGACGACAGGAGCGTCATCCCGGATGACACCTGTCTCATCGACTGGACGGCCGCCGGGCGCCGCCGGGCCGCCGGAGCGCACCTCGGACCGAGCACCGAAGGCCGAGCGCACCTCGGACCGAGCACACCTCGACCACCCGTCACGCCTGCGCCCCCTCCTCCCCGCTCACCACCCGTCCCGCGACGCCGCCCCCACCCGAGTCCGCGCTCCAGCCCGCGACAGCGCCCCCGCCGGTCTCCGCGATCCGTCGCGCCACCAGCTCCCCGTCGACACCGACCTTGCCCAACACCTCCACGGCCCGCGAACCGGTGGCCACGACGAGCACCGCGAGCAGATCGACGCCGTGGGCCGACCCCGCGCCCCGCAGCACGGCACGGTCGTACGCCCGGGTCATCGCCCGGGACGCCACGGGCGACCAGCCGGGCCTGCCCGGCCCGCCCGGGACGGCACCGGCGTCCTCGACACCGATCCGCCAGCGCAGCCCGTACCCGATGCTGCGCTGCACGAGATAGCCGAGCAGCCGGGCGACCTGCGAGCCGTCGAAGACGGCGCGGACCTCGGGGTCGGACTCCACCAGGGAATGCAGCAGATGGGCGGTGTCGATCTGTCGGTCCCCGTCCCGGAGGGCCCGTCTGCGCGCACCGGCGACCAC
>NZ_JBHVDD010000102.1:0-32678 GCF_042802995.1 Streptomyces sp. NPDC057438 | reverse complement strand
TTCCTCGGTGCTTTCCAGGTTTCCGCTTTCGCGTTTCCCTTTCCGGCGACTCCGACTCTATCAGATCCTTTCGGGCCTGATTCCCAGTCAGCGGGTGTTGTCTTCACGGCTGTTGGACCGTTCCGACGAGTGAGACTTTAGCGGATTCCTCGCTCCCGAGCTAATCGGGGGCTGCGTCCTTTCGAACGCGGATTCCTCATTTCGCAAATACACATGCCAATGACACGACGACAGGTCGTCGATGATGGTTGGTTACCTGCGGAATGGCTGTCCGGGGACCGACCGTGGTCGGCGCTCACGTCGGACAGCCCGGAGAACATTACGTATCGACTCGGGGTGTGTCAACTGGCTGCCGTGCGGTCCTGTGCGGCGTAGCCTGGCCCGCATGACTACGCGTACGTGTCACCAGCAGTGGTGGGCCGCCTGACGGCGGCCGTACACACGTATGTACTCGACGGCCGCCGCCCCCGGCGGCCGTTCTCGTATCTCCCTTCTGAGGAGCGGCCGGCCGGCGGCGGCGGTCCTGATCAGGAGGTGGAGAGATGACACGGGTCTTCAGCGGCATCAAGCCGACGGGACATCTGACACTGGGGAACTACCTGGGGGCCGTGCGGCGGTGGGCCGAGGTCGACCAGCACCGGACGGACGCGTTGTTCTGTGTGGTGGACCTGCACGCACTGACCGTGGACCACGATCCGGCGCGGGTGCGTCGGCTCACCCGGCAGGCGGCGACCCTGTTGCTCGCGTCGGGGCTCGACCCGGAGCTGTGCACCGTCTTTGTGCAGAGTCATGTGGACGAGCACGCGCGGCTGTCGTATCTGCTGGAGTGCGTGGCCACGGACGGCGAGATGCGCCGGATGATCCAGTACAAGGAGAAGGCCGCGCGGGAGCGGGAGCGGGGAGGCAGTGTCCGGCTGTCGCTGCTGACCTATCCCGTGCTGATGGCGGCCGACATCCTGGCGTACGGGACGGACGAGGTGCCCGTGGGCGATGACCAGACACAGCACGTGGAGCTGACCCGGGACCTGGCGGTGCGCTTCAACCAGCGGTACGGGCACACGTTCGTCGTGCCGCGGGCCACGCGTCCGCGGGTCGGGGCCCGGGTGATGAACCTGCAGGATCCGACGTCGAAGATGGGGAAGACCGACGACGTCGGGCCGGGCATCGTCTATCTGCTGGACGAGCCGGACGTGGTGCGGAAGAAGGTCATGCGGGCCGTGACCGACAGCGGGCGGGACGTGGTCTACGACCCGGACAAGCGACCGGGTCTCGCGAACCTGCTGGAGATCCTCGCTGCCTGTGAGAGTGGGAACCCCGAGGACCTGAGCGGTGTATATGAATCGTACGGCGCGCTGAAGAAGGACACCGCAGAGGCCGTGGTCGAGCTCCTCAGGCCCGTACAGGCGAGGCACAAGGAGTTGTGCGCGGAGCCTGCGTATGTGGAGGGGGTGCTGCGGTTGGGTGCGGAGAAGGCCAGAGGGATGGCTCGGCCGAGGGTGGATGAGGCGTACCGGGCGATCGGTCTGCTGGCCGGCTGACCGATCGGGTCGTCAGTCCTTCTTGCCGGAGGCCAGTTCGCGGCTGCGGTCGCGGGCGGCCTCCAGCGCGGCGATCAGTGCGGCGCGCACTCCGTGGTTCTCGAGTTCGCGGATGGCGCTGATCGTCGTGCCGGCGGGAGAGGTGACGTTCTCGCGGAGCTTCACGGGGTGCTCGCCGCTGTCGCGGAGCATCGTGGCCGCGCCGATGGCGGACTGGACGATCAGGTCGTGGGCCTTGTCCCGGGGCAGGCCGAGGAGGATGCCCGCGTCGGTCATGGCTTCGACCAGGTAGAAGAAGTACGCCGGGCCGGAGCCGGAGAGGGCGGTGCAGGCATCCTGCTGGGACTCGGGGACGCGGAGGGTCTTGCCGACGGCGCCGAAGATCTCCTCGGCGTGCGCGAGATCGGCCTCGCTCGCGTGGCTGCCGGCGGAGATGACGGACATGGCCTCGTCCACGAGGGCGGGGGTGTTCGTCATGACACGGACGACGGGGGTGCCTGCGGCCAGGCGCTCCTCGAAGAAGGAGGTGGGGATGCCTGCCGCGCCGCTGACGACCAGGCGGTCGGCGGGGGTGTGCGGGGCGAGTTCGTCGAGGAGGGTGGCCATGTCCTGAGGCTTGACCGTGAGGATGAGCGTGTCCGCGGTCTTCGCGGCCTCGGCGTTGCTGACCGGGGTGACGCCGTAGCGGGTGCGGAGTTCTTCGGCGCGTTCGGGGCGGCGGGCGGTGACCAGGAGGTCCGCGGGCGCCCAGCCGGCTCGGATCATGCCGCTGAGCAGGGCCTCGCCGATCTTGCCGGTGCCGAGGACTGCGACTTTCTGGCTCATGGTGCGGGTGCCCTCCGGGGTGTGTCGTCCTGGGGTCATCCTCGCACCGGGGGTGCGCGTTCGGTCGGCGTGTCCGGTGGGCGGGACGTCGACCGGGTGGTGTGGCGGGCATCAGGTCGTCCGGCGCCTCAAGGTGGCCGCTCCCAGGGTGAGGACCAGGAGGGCGCAGCCGGCGACGATCGCGATGTCGCGTACGAAGGTGGCGGTCATGTCGGTGTGGAGGAGGACTTCGTTCATGCCGTCGACGGCGTAGGACATGGGGAGGACGTTGGAGATGGCTTCCAGGGCGGGGTGCATGTCGGAGCGGGCGGTGAACAGGCCACAGAGGAGGAGCTGGGGGAAGATCACGGCCGGCATGAACTGGACGGCCTGGAACTCGGAGGAGGCGAAGGCCGAGACGAAGAGGCCGAGAGCGGTGCCCAGCAGGGCGTCGAGGAGGGCGACGATCAGGAGCAGCCAGGGGGAGCCGATGACGTCCAGGTCGAGGAACCAGACGGCCAGGCCCGTGGCGAGGGCGGACTGGATGATCGCCAGGGTGCCGAAGGCGAGGGCGTAGCCGGCGATGAGGTCTCCCTTGCCGAGAGGCATGGAGAGCAGGCGTTCCAGGGTGCCCGAGGTGCGTTCGCGCAGGGTCGCGATCGAGGTCACCAGGAACATCGTGATCAGCGGGAAGATGCCGAGGAGTGAGGCGCCGATGGAGTCGAAGACGCGCGGGCTGCCGTCGAAGACATAGCGCAGCAGGAACAGCATCACGCACGGGATGAGGATCAGCAGGGCGATCGTGCGGGGGTCGTGGCCGAGTTGGCGGAGGACCCGGGCGGCTGTGGCGGTCGTGCGGGAGTAGCTGAGGGCCCTGGGGCGGGGGGCCGCGGGGGGCGTGGACGGGGTCGCGGTGGTCATCGCGCCGGCTCCTTGTGGTGTGTGTCGGTCGTGGCGCTGGGCGCGGTCGCGGTGGGTTCGGCTGCCTTGGCCTCGTCGACCAGGCGGAGGAATGCCTCTTCGACTGTGTCCGCGTGGGTGCGGGTGCGGAGGGCCTCGGGGGTGTCGTCGGCGAGGATCCGGCCCTCGCGCATGAGGAGGAGACGGTGGCAGCGCTCGGCCTCGTCCATGACGTGGGAGGAGATCAGGAGGGTGGCCCGGCGCTCGTCGGCGATGGTGTGGAAGAGCGCCCACAGTTCGCGGCGGAGGACGGGGTCCAGGCCGACGGTGGGTTCGTCGAGGACCACCAGTTCGGGGGTGCCGAGGAGGGCCACGGCCAGGGAGACGCGGCTGCGCTGGCCCCCGGAGAGGTTGCCGGCGAGGGCGTCGGCGTGGGCGGTGAGGTCGACGTCGGCGATGGCCCGGGCGACGTTCTCGTGGCGGTGGGCGGCGGCCGCGCGGCCGGGGTCGAGGATCGCGGCGAAGTAGGCGAGGTTCTGGGTGACGGTCAGGTCGTCGTAGACGGACGGGGCCTGGGTGACGTAGCCGATGCGGGAGCGGAGGGTGGCGTCGCCCGCGGGACGGCCGAGGACGTCCAGGGTGCCGGTGACCTTGGCCTGGGTGCCGACGATCGCTCGCATCAGGGTGGATTTACCGCAGCCGGAAGGGCCGAGGAGACCGGTGATCTGGCCCTGGGGGACGGCGAAGTCGAGGCCGCGGAGCACCGTGCGCGGGCCTCGGGCGACGGTGAGGTTCTGGGCGTGGATGGCGGGGAGGGGCGCGGGGCCGGCGGCGGGGCTGGGTGAGGTGGCGGGTTGGGGTGGAGGCTCACTCCCGGAGTTATTCATCATGTGATGAATATTGCGCAGGGCGGTGGGGACGTCAAGTCAGCGAGGGGGTGGGTTCTGCGCGGACGGGTCCCGGGGCGGGGTCCCGTGCGCGGGCAGGCGGAAGGGCGAGCGGGCGCGAGAGGGCGTTCGCGGGCGCTCGCTGGAGGGGCGGGGGCTTCCGGGAGCTGAGACTGACCCGGCGGGGCGGAGCGAGAGGGGTGGGTCGGTGGAGGGGGCTGGTTCAGTCGCGGATGGCCACCAGGAGGTCCACGTCGTAGGTCTCTTCGACGGTTTCGGTGGGGAAGAGTCTGCGCAGGTGGGCTCGTTCCTCGGTGAGGAACCTGGAGGTGGCCTCGTCGCCGAGGACCAGGAACCCCGAGTGACTGGCGATGTTGGCCAGGTGGGTGTCCAGGGGGACCTTGCGGCTCCAGCGGATCTGGCGGCGCGTGAAGTCGAGGCGGTCGGCGGTGTCGGCCAGGGCGGCGGGCGCGCCGGAGCTGCTCTTCTCGATCGGGGTGGCGGGGTCCACACCGAGGAAGCGGTGGATGCGGTGGGTGGCCTCGGCGATCCAGGGGACGTCGACGGCGGCGGTGTTCCACCAGAGCGCGAGTGCGCCGCCGGGGCGGAGCACGCGAAGGGCCTCCGGGACCGAGCGGGTGGTGTCGGTCCAGTGCCAGGACTGGGCGTAGGTGAGGAGGTCGGTGGAGGCGGTGGCGACGGGAAGGGCGTTGCCGTCGCCTCGGACCAGGGGGATGTGAGGGTGGGTGCGGCGGAACTGGGCGGCCATGCCTGCGCCGGGTTCCACGGCGAGGACGTCGGCGCCGCGGGTGTGGAGGAGGGCGGTGGCTATGCCGGTGCCCGCTCCGACGTCCGCGGCGCGGGCACCGTGGAGGGAACGCGAGGCCAGGGCTTCGATGGTGTCGAAGAGGGCGGGCGGGTAGGAGGGGCGGTTCGCCGCGTACTGGGCCGCGGCGGCGTTGAACGAGTGGGCTCGGGCGGTGTGGGAGGCGTGGGGGCGGGAGGTGGTCATGGGGGACATAGTGGCGCGGCGGGGTGGCGTGGGGGAGGGGTCGGGAAGGGAGTCGCCTCCCCCGGCGGGGTGCCGTGCCGGTTGGTCAGGGGCGGCGGCGCTTTGCCGGGTTCCTCGTGCGCTTGGCCGTGCGGCGCTCGTACTGCCGACGGGCCTCGGTGTACTCCCCGCGGTGGAGGGCCTCGCCCGGGGCCTCTTTGAGGGAGCGGAGGAAGTAGGCGGTGAGGGAGCCGAGGAAGCCGATGGTGAGGAGGCCGCGCAGGGAGGAGTGGCGGGCCGGGTCGGGGCGCTTGCTGAAGGCACCCCAGGTGTGACCGAAGGCCAGAGCGCTGCAGACGGCGAACATGACGACGAGCAGGATGCTGACGAACCCGC
Organism: Streptomyces sp. NPDC057438; assembly: GCF_042802995.1. Classification (NCBI taxonomy): domain Bacteria; kingdom Bacillati; phylum Actinomycetota; class Actinomycetes; order Kitasatosporales; family Streptomycetaceae; genus Streptomyces; species Streptomyces sp. NPDC057438. The sequence continues at coordinate 27,162 of NZ_JBHVDD010000102.1, read as the reverse complement.
CGACCGCCGCGAGTTGCAGGCCGTCATAGGCCAGGCGCAGCACCAGACAGGAGACGGCCAGGGCAGCGAGCGAGCCGGCGGTGGCGGCCGCCCGGCGAGCCGTGTAGGTGCCGTCGTGATCCAGCCAGGTCGTCCCGAAGAAGCGGATGGGTTCGGGGCAGGGGCCCGTGGGGGTCGCCGGGGTGGCGGCGACGGCCGCCTGGCTGTCCTGCGGTGCCTGCGCTCCTTGCGGCACCTGTCCCTGCCCCTGCCCTGTCTGGTCGTGCTTCGCCTTGTCGCTCACGGGTCGATTATCGCTCCGGCTGGGAGCGGGCGTGTGGCGGCATCGGGGCGCCCCCGACGGCGGCGGGTGACCTCGCCGCGATACCCGCGCGGGTATCGCGGCGATCTCCGTGCCGGCGCGTCACGCCGGCACGTCGTGTCACCGCGTCGTACACCTCGTGGTGCCGTCGGATCCGGCGCCGCCGGGGCGGGGCCGCGGCCTGGAGCGGTCGGAGCCGCCCCGGGCCGGTCGCCCCGGCCCCGGGTGGGCCGGGTCAGCCGCAGCGGCCCGCTACGTAACCGTCGCTGCCGGTGTAGACGTAGGAGTCGGAGATGTACTGGCCGTCGTCGATGTTGTCCCAGACGTTCGTCGTGCCGTAGGGGCCGGAGATGGTCTGGCCCGGGGTCTGGCAGTAGATCGGTACCGTGGCGCCCTCGGCGAGGACGCGGACGATGCCGTAGCTGGTGCTCGGGCCGCTGCGGACGTTGAGACGGACGCCCGGCGCGACCGAGTAGCGACGGACGGCTGCCGTGACCGTCGCGGCGGTGGCCGAAACCCCTCCCGGTGCCGTACCGGTCCGCTCCCCCTCGCCGTCCTCCGCGATCTCTTCGACATGGTCGACAGACATGGCTGAACTCCCCCCGTTTGAAACCCCGTTTGGTCCCCACGCACGGCGTGGGGACCCGTTGATACCCCTGATTCAGGACACGCACACCTGTGCGTTTTTCGCATGGGCAGGCTAGCAAGCCGCCTCTGTCCCGTTCGTGTCATCGACTAGGCTCCGAACGTCGCGCGAGCGGCCGAAACAGCACGGGGGTGGACCCATGGCACCGCAGCGCGGCACCGGGTCGGGAGCGGAAGCGGAACTTCCCGAGTACGCCGGCCAGTACCGCCTGGAGTCGTGTCTGGGGTCCGGTGGCATGGGCGTCGTCCACCTGGCCGCCTCCACGTCCGGCCTGCGGCTCGCGGTGAAGGTGGTGCACGCCGAGTTCGCGAAGGACCCCGAGTTCAGAGGGCGTTTCAGACAGGAGGTCGCCGCCGCCCGGCAAGTGAGCGGTGCCTTCACCGCACCGGTCGTGGATGCCGACACCGACAGCGCCCGGCCCTGGATGGCCACCCTCTTCATCCCCGGCCCGACCCTCGCCGAGCACGTCAAGCGGAACGGGCCCATGCCGCCGGGGCAGTTGCGGCGGCTCATGGCCGGGCTCGCGGAGGCGCTGCGGGACATCCACCGCGCCGGTGTCGTGCACCGGGACCTCAAACCCAGCAACGTCCTGCTCGCCGAGGACGGCCCCAAGGTCATCGACTTCGGTATCTCCCGGCCGAAGGACAGCGAACTGCGCACCGAGACGGGGAAGTTGATCGGCACGCCGCCGTTCATGGCCCCCGAGCAGTTCCGGCGGCCGCGGGAGGTCGGGCCCGCCGCCGACATCTTCGCCCTCGGTTCGGTCACCGTGCACGCTGCCACCGGGCGCGGGCCCTTCGACTCCGACAGTCCCTATGTCGTCGCCTACCAGGTGGTCCACGACGAGCCGGACCTCACCGGCGTACCCGAGAACCTCGCGCCTCTCGTCCGCGCCTGCCTGGCCAAGGAGCCCGAGGACCGGCCCACGGCGGACGAGTTGATGCACGAGCTCCGGTCCGTGGCCGCCTCGTACGACACACAGACCTTCATCACGACCCAGCGGGAGCGGGAAGGCACGGGTTGGGTGTCGTCGCCGGGCGCGTCCCGGACCACGGACGAGGACACCGGGTCGAAAGCCCAAGCCGACTCCGACTCCGGCGCCGGCAAGGCGGAGTCGGGCACAGGTACCGGCACTGATGTCGGCGACAGGCGAGGTGGGCAGCGCGGGAGCCGGGGCGGCGGTCGGTTCGGGGGCAGGTTCGGGGGCCGGTCGCGTACGCGGGCCGTGCTGGTCGCCGCCTCGGTGGTGCTCGTTGCGGCCGGGGGGTTCGCCTCCGTGCGGGCCCTGGGAAGCGAGGGCGGGCGACCGGACGGGGGTACGGTCTCGCCCCGGGCCGGTCGCGCGGCAGACGCCGCTCCCGCCCTCGAAACCTGGACCACCAGGCCGGCGGCGAAGAAGAAAAGCGCGCCGCAGTGCTCGTACGGAGCGGGAAGGCTGTTGTGCGCGCAGCCGGGGCTGGTCTCCGCGCTGGATCCGGCGGACGGCAGCGTGCTGTGGCGGTACACCGTCGGCGGGGCGGGTGCGCTCGGCACGAGTGAGCCGCCCGTCGTGTCGGGCGGGCTGGTGCAGGTGCTGACGGACGAGAACCGCCGGGCCCTGGCGCTGGACGCCGGGACCGGCGAGGTGCGGTGGGAGCGGGACGTCTCCACGTACGGCGGCAGGCACTACGCGGGCGGCATGCTGCTGCTGACCGCTGCCGACGGGACGGTCACCGGGGTGGACGGAGCCACCGGGGACACGCGGTGGAGCGGCCGGATCCCGGGGCAGCCGGAGGCGTACTTCACGTCGTTCGACGGGGACCGGTCGGCGTACCTGGCGTATGTCACCGGCCAGGGGGCGGGGGCGCGGACGCGGATCACCGCGGTGGACCCGGCGTCGGGGGACGTCCGCTGGGACGCCCGGCTGCGGGGCCGTCTGGAACTGACGGGGGCCGCGGACGGCTCCGTCTTCCTCACCGCGATCGGCGGTAGCTACGAGGACACGGTCGGCGTGGTCCGGTACGACCCCGGCACCGGGAGGACGGTCCGGGTCGCCCTGCCCGTGCCGCTCCAGCAGGCCCGCGGGGTCGTGCGGGGCGACGTCGTGTACCTGCTCAGCGGCGCGGGGGGTGCCCTGGCGGCCGTCGACATGAAGGCCCGTCGGCAGCTGTGGCGGTCGGAGACGGGCGTCGCGCGGGGTTCGGCACCGGTCGCCGACGACCGGCATCTGTACTTCACCGCCTCCGACGGGCGGCTGCTCGCGGTGGACCTGCGGAAGGGCCGGATCAGCGGGGACACTCCGTCGCGGCTCGGGGACCCGGGCCGGGTCTCCCCCGCACTGCCCGAGCCCGTGGTCATCGACGGCCGGGTCTGCGCGGGCGCGCTCGACGGGACGGTGCTCGGGCTGGACGGGAGCGATCCGGGAAGCTGGTGACCCTCTGTCCCTCCGCCCGTCACGGTGGGGCCGGGGCGGGTGACGTCATGGCCGAGGGCCGTCCCTTGGGATCTTGGGGATCTTGGGGGACGGCCCTCGGCACGCTGTCTCCGCGCCTGCAGGGCTCGCGTCTGCGCGGTGGTGCTCAGCCCAGCTTGCTGACGTCCCGCACCGCGCCCTTGTCGGCGCTGGTGGCCATCGCGGCGTAGGCGCGCAGCGCGGCCGACACCTTGCGCTCCCGGTTCTTCGGGGCGTAGACGCCGCCCAGGGCCTGCTCGCGGCGGGCCAGTTCGGCGTCGTCGACCAGCAGCTCGATCGAACGGTTCGGGATGTCGATGCGGATGCGGTCGCCGTCCTCGACGAGGGCGATCGTGCCGCCGCCCGCCGCCTCGGGCGAGGCGTGGCCGATGGAGAGGCCCGAGGTGCCGCCGGAGAAGCGGCCGTCGGTGATGAGCGCGCAGGACTTCCCGAGGCCGCGGCCCTTCAGGTACGAGGTCGGGTAGAGCATCTCCTGCATGCCGGGGCCGCCCTTGGGGCCCTCGTAGCGGATGACGACGACGTCGCCCTCCTTGATCTCCTTCATGAGGATCTTCTGGACGGCCTCCTCCTGCGACTCGCAGACGACCGCCGGGCCCTCGAACGTCCAGATCGACTCGTCGACGCCGGCCGTCTTCACCACACAGCCGTCGACCGCGAGGTTGCCCTTGAGGACCGCGAGGCCGCCGTCCTTGGAGTAGGCGTGCTCGGCGGAGCGGATGCAGCCGCCCTCGGCGTCCTCGTCCAGGGTGTCCCAGCGCTCGGACGTGGAGAACGCCTCGGCGGAGCGGACGCAACCGGGGGCCGCGTGCCACAGCTCGACGGCCTTCGGGGACGGGGAGCCGCCGCGCACGTCCCAGGTCTTCAGCCAGTCGGCGAGGGAGGGGCTGTGGACGGAGTTCACGTCCTCGTTGAGCAGGCCCGCGCGGTGCAGTTCGCCCAGCAGGGCCGGGATGCCGCCGGCGCGGTGCACGTCCTCCATGTAGTACGTGCGGTCCTTGGCGACGTTCGGCGCGACCTTGGCCAGGCACGGCACGCGCAGCGAGACCGCGTTGATCTCGTCGAGGCCGAAGGGGACGCCCGCCTCCTGGGCGGCGGCCAGCAGGTGCAGGATCGTGTTGGTGGAGCCGCCCATGGCGATGTCGAGGGCCATGGCGTTCTCGAAGGCCGCGAACGAGGCGATGGCGCGCGGCAGGACCGTCTCGTCGTCCTGCTCGTAGTAGCGGCGGGTGATGTCCATGACGGTGTGGGCCGCGTCGATGTACAGCTGCTTGCGGGCCGTGTGGGTCGCCAGGACCGAGCCGTTGCCGGGGAGGGAGAGGCCGATGGCCTCGGTCAGGCAGTTCATCGAGTTGGCGGTGAACATGCCGGAGCAGGAACCGCAGGTCGGACAGGCGTTCTCCTCGATACGGAGGATGTCCTCGTCCGAGATCTTGTCGTTGACCGCGTCGGAGATCGCGTCGACCAGGTCGAGCGTACGGACCGTGCCGTCGACCAGGGTGGCCCGGCCGGACTCCATCGGCCCGCCGGAGACGAAGACGGTCGGGATGTTGAGCCGCAGGGCGGCGTTCAGCATGCCCGGGGTGATCTTGTCGCAGTTGGAGATGCAGATCAGGGCGTCGGCGCAGTGGGCCTCGACCATGTACTCCACGCTGTCCGCGATCAGGTCGCGGGAGGGGAGGCTGTAGAGCATGCCGCCGTGGCCCATCGCGATGCCGTCGTCCACGGCGATCGTGTTGAACTCGCGCGGGATGCCGCCGGCCTCGCGGATCGCCTCGCTGACGATGCGGCCCACCGGCTGGAGGTGGGTGTGGCCCGGCACGAACTCGGTGAAGGAGTTCGCGACCGCGATGATCGGCTTGCGGCCGATGTCCGCGCCCGGTACACCGGAGGCGCGCATAAGGGCGCGGGCGCCCGCCATGTTGCGGCCGTGGGTGACTGTGCGGGACCTCAGCTCGGGCATCGCGCTCGCTCCTTCAGAGACCTTCTGAGACTGCGATCAGAGACTTCTGACTGAGTCGAGCGTACGCCCGTTGCGCCAAGGGTTGGACACTCTGTCCGGAATGCGGGATGACGGTCTCGGTTTTCGGCTGCCCGCCGGTGGGGCTTCTCGCGCCCACGCGGCGGAGCCGCACGTGGATAGGGCCCCGTTGCCCCTAGAGGGGCGCGGTCAGATGAGCCTGCACTACGGGCGCCACTCTTCTGATGATCTGCTCCGGGTCCGCCGATGCCAGCGGCTCGACCTTGATCACATACCGCAGCATCGCGATGCCCACCAGCTGGGCGGCGGCCAGCTCGGCGCGCAGTTCCGCGTCCGGACGGTCGAGCTGGGCGGCGACGCGGCGCAGCAGCTGCGCCGAGACGAGACGGCGGAAGACGGTGGCCGCGACCTCGTTGTTCACGGCGGAGCGGACGATCGCGAGCAGCGCGGCGCGGGTCGCCGGGTTCTCCCAGACTCCGAAGAAGAAGCGGGCCAGCCGCTCGCCGACCCCGTCGAGGGGGCCCTCCGCGATCGAGCCGGGTGCGCTCAGGAGGGGTCCGAAGGCCACCTCGATGGACGCCTCGAACACCTGCTCCTTCGTACCGAAGTAGTGGTGCACGAGCGCCGAGTCCACCCCTGCGGCCTTGGCGATGCCGCGGACGGACGTCTTGTCGTAGCCGCGTTCGGAGAACTCCTCGCGGGCGGCGGCGAGGATACGGTCGCGCGCCGCGGGCGTGTCGGCCGACTCCGTACGGGAGGGCCGGCCCCGGCGGCGGGGGGTGGCCGAGGTCACGGTCGCGGGATCCGCACGGCTGAGGCGAGGTGCAGCCGGGTGAAGGCGAGGGCCTCCGCCAGGTCAGCCTCGCGCTCGGCGGCGGACATCGCGCGGCGGGTGTTGACCTCGATCACGACGTGGCCGTCGAAACCGCTGTGGGCGAGACGTTCCAGCAGTTCGGCGCAGGGCTGGCTGCCCCGGCCCGGGACGAGGTGCTCGTCCTTGGCCGATCCCCTGCCGTCGGCCATGTGCACATGGCCGAGGCGGTCGCCCATGCGGTCGACCATCTCCAGGGCGTCGGTGCGGGAGGTCGCGGAGTGGCTGAGGTCGATCGTGAAGTGCCGGTAGTCGTCCTTCGTCACGTCCCAGTCGGGGGCGTACGCGAGCATCTCGCGGTCGCGGTAGCGCCAGGGGTACATGTTCTCGACGGCGAACCGGACGTCCGTCTCGTTCGCCATCCGCCAGATTCCGGTGACGAAGTCACGCGCGTACTGGCGCTGCCAGCGGAAGGGAGGGTGGACGACGACGGTGCTCGCGCCGAGCTTCTCGGCGGCAACCTGGGCGCGCTGGAGCTTGACCCACGGGTCGGTGGACCACACCCGCTGGGTGATCAGCAGGCAGGGGGCGTGGACGGCGAGGATGGGGATCTGGTGGTAGTCGGAGAGGCGGCGCAGGGCCTCCAGGTCCTGGCTGACCGGGTCGGTCCAGACCATGACCTCCACGCCGTCGTAGCCCAGGCGCGCGGCGATCTCGAAGGCCGTGGCCGTCGACTCCGGGTATACGGAGGCCGTGGACAGCGCGACCTTCGCATCCGGGATCCGTACGGGTTCTGCCACGCGGCACAGCCTACGGGGTGGGGCGGGTCGGGTGGGCCGGGGGGCGGTTCGCCCGGGCGCCGTGGGAGTGGGGGTGCGTCGGCGGCCGCGGGTCCGGTGGGGGGTTCTCGCGCAGTTCCCCGCGCCTCTGAAAAGCCGGGGCTGCGCCCCGAGCTTTTCATCCGGCGGCCCCGTCGTCTCCCGGGCCCGGGGGGCCGTGGGCTGTCAGGGGCGCGGGGAGCTGCGCGATCAGCCCAACCCCGCCCGCACCCGGCGGCGGAACCCCTCCTGCCCCTGCCGCCTACGCCGTCCCCATGTGGTCCAGGCGTCGCAGGATCACACCTTCCCGGAGGGCCCAGGGGCAGATCTCCAGCGTCTCGACCTCGAAGAGGTCCATCGCGGCCTCGGCCACCAGCGCACCCGCGAGGAGCTGGTTGGCGCGGCCCTCGGAGACGCCGGGGAGCGCGGCGCGCTGGGCCGTGGTCATGCCGGCGAGCTTGGGGACCCAGGACTCCAGGGACTCGCGCTTGAGGTCGCGCTGGACGTAGAGCCCCTCCGCGGAGCGCGCCGCGCCGCCGATGCGGGCGAGCTGCTTGAAGGTCTTGGAGGTGGCGACCACGTGGTCGGGCGCGCCGAACCGGCTGAACTCCCCGACCGTGCGGGCTATCTGGGCCCGGACATGGCGGCGCAGCGCCCGGACGTCGTCCGGGGTGGCCGGATCGCCGGGCAGCCAGCCGGCGGTGAGGCGGCCCGCGCCGAGAGGCAGCGAGGCGGCGGCGTCCGGCTCCTCGTCTATGCCGTACGCGATCTCCAGGGAGCCGCCGCCGATGTCGAGGACGAGGAGCTTGCCGGCCGACCAGCCGAACCAGCGGCGGACCGCGAGGAAGGTCAGCCGGGCCTCCTCGGCGCCGGTGAGGACCTGCAGTTCGGCGCCGGTCTCGTCCTGGACCCGGGCGAGGACCTCGTCGGCGTTGCTGGCCTCGCGCACGGCGGAGGTGGCGAACGGGAGCAGTTCCTCCACGCCCTTGTCCTCGGCGGCCTGCAGCGCCTCGTGGATGACGGCGATGAGTTTCTCGACCCCTTCGGGGCTGATGGCCCCGGCCTCGTCGAGCAGTTGGGCAAGGCGTAGCTCCACCTTGTACGAGTGCGCGGGCAGGGGGCGTGCGCCCGGGTGTGCGTCCACCACCAGCAGATGCACCGTGTTCGATCCCACGTCGAGGACACCGAGTCTCATGGGCGGAACGCTACTGCCAGCCGGGCCGTGCGAGGTCCTCGATGCGGTCTCCGGCGCCGTACCCTGGACGGGTGCCAAAGACGAAAAAGGCAAAGGCCGACAAGTCGGCAGCGGACGCGGCCGCGACCGGCGGCTCTTCGCGGGCGAGAGCGGCGACCAGGCCGGCGAAGTCGGCGAAGGGCTCGGCGGAGTCCACCGCACCGGACGAGAAGGGGCTCGATTTCGCGCGCGCGTGGGTGGAGTTCCCTGATCCGGCGGACGACGAGCAGGTCTTCCGCTGCGACCTGACCTGGCTGACCTCCCGCTGGAACTGCGTCTTCGGCAGCGGCTGCCAGGGCATCCAGGCGGGCCGGGCCGCCGACGGGTGCTGCAGCCTGGGCGCGCACTTCTCGGACGAGGACGACGAGAAGCGCGTCGCCGGACATGTGGCGAGGCTCACTCCGGAGATCTGGCAGTTCCACGACGTGGGAACCGAGACCGGCTGGGTCTCCAAGGACGAGGACGGCGACCGCCAGACCCGCCCGTACAAGGGGTCGTGCATCTTCCAGAACCGCCCGGGTTTCGCCGGAGGCGCGGGCTGCTCGCTGCACATCCTGGCGCTCCGGGAGGGCCGCGAGCCGCTGGAGACCAAGCCGGACGTCTGCTGGCAGCTGCCGATCCGGCGTACGTACGACTGGATCGACCGGCCCGACGACACGCGGGTGCTGCAGGTGTCGATCGGTGAGTACGACCGCCGCGGCTGGGGACCGGGCGGCCACGACCTGCACTGGTGGTGCACCTCGGCGACCTCGGCGCACGGCGCGGGCGACCCGGTGTACGTGTCCTACCGGCCCGAGCTGGTGGAGCTGATGGGCAAGGCCGGGTACGACCGCCTGGTCGAGCTGTGCGAGCAGCGGCTGGCGTCCCGTCTGCCGCTGGTGGCACCACATCCGGCGGATCCGGCCGGACCGTAGGACACCTGGCACGGCCGGTGATGCGACCGGCGCCGCAGGACGCCGTCCCGGGGTGCCGGTCGCGTCATGGGCGCGGTCGTGAACCGTCCGCGCCGCCGGTGATCCGGACTCGGGGCGGGCTCATCGCGCCGAAGCCGGCACGGCGGCTCTCGCCGGTTCCTGCGAGGCAGGCTCCGTCACACCGCTGGTGGGGCGGCCGAGCCGGGCGCGCCGCAGCAGGCCCCGCGCAGAGGGCGCGTCGGCAGCCGGCCCCGCGAACCGGTCGCGCCCCGGGCGGACCTGCCCACGCGCCGGCTCCTTCGCTGCCGTCCCCGCCGTACCTGTCCGCCCCCGCCGTACCTGTCCGTCCCCGCCGTACCTGCCGTGCCTACGAGGCCGGTGGGGGGTCGCCCCCGCCGTCGTTCGGGGGTGGGGTCGGGCCGGGTGGGTCCGTGGGGGTCTGGTCGGTGGGTGCCGGGGTCGGGTCGGGTCGGGTCGGCCCGGTGGGCGTGGGGTCCGGGTCGGGTGCCGGGGGCGGGTCCGTGGGCCTGGGCGGGCCCGGGTCCGGGTCCGGTGGGGTCGGCCGGGTGTCGACGGGCGGCGTCGGCAGCGGGCCGTAGCCCTCGATCGTCACCACGGCCCCCGAGGGGGCCAGCGCCACCTCGGCCGTCCAGTACCCGGCGGGCTCGCTCAGCTGGTCGACGTACACCTTGATCGTCGTGGCCGCGCCGGGTTCCAGGGTGCCCGAGGAGCGGCTGAGGTAGAGCCAGTCGGCGCCGGTGCGGGCGGACCAGCGCACGGGGGAGTCGCCGGTCGCCCTGAGGGTGATCAGGGTGGTGTCGCCGTCGTTCGCGGCGGTGACGGAGAGCGCGCCCCGCCCTTTCCCCTGGGTGACCTCCACGGACACGTCGTCCGTGGCTCCCTTGCCGGGGCGGGCGCCGGGCCTGGTCCGGGCGTTGCCGGCGTTCTCGTAGGCGTCGCCGCCGCCCTCGCCGAGGGTGGCGTCGCCGTCACCCTGTTCCTCGCCGGCGCTGACGGAACGGCTGTCGGAGCCCTCGCCGATGAGGGGGGCGCCCCGGTAGGCGGCCCAGAGGGCGAAGACGGGCGCGGCGACCACGGTGGCCACGACGGTCGTCGTGACGGCACGGGCGCGCAGCCGGTCCCGGCGGGCGGCGCGGTCTCTCGGGTCCATGGGGAAGCCGCGCCGGTCGAAGCGCGGGGCGCCGCGACGCGCGCGCGTGAGGTGCGCCGTCGCGGGACCGAGCGCCGCGCGCGGCGCTTCGAGCACGGGCAGCGCCGCGGGCGTGACGCTGGTGCCGGGCCAGTGGCCGGGGACGGCGCGCTCGGCGGCGCGACGGCAGACGGGACAGTCGTCGACGTGCCGGACCAGTTCGCGGCGCAGGGCGGTGCTGAGGACGAAGGGCTGGTCACCGGCGAGGCGGGAGACCCCCGGGCAGGCCCCGCTCTCCACGACGGCCAGGGCCGCCCTGGTGCGCTCCACCTCGCAGGCGGCCGAGGCGAGCAACTCCCGTGCGGCGACCGGATTCATCCCCAGCACGTCGGCGACCTCGTGCGCGGTGAGCTGGTGCCGCACGGCCAACTCCAGCGCCTCGCGCTGCTCGGGCGTGGTGCCGGCGGCCTCCGGCCAGGCGAGCCGGGCCAGTTCACGCCTGCGCCGCCGCTCCTCGTCCTCGGAGAGGGCGGCGGATCCGGCGGCGGTCCTCGCGGTGTGCGGGTGCACGGCCCCGCCGCCGGGTGCGGGCGGGCGGCCGGAGGCGTGCGTGCCCGGGCGTTTCTGCCGGACCTCGGTGAGCCCGCGCAGACAGGCCCATCGGGCCAGCGCGTAGAGCCGGGCCCGGCGGCCGTCGGCGTCGTCCGGGCCCCGGCGGCGCTCGGCGAGCGCGAGGACGTCCGCCAGGGCGGCGGTCGCCGCGTCGTGGTCGCACAGCACGGACATGCAGTAGGTGAACAGGCCGTCCAGGTACGGCTCGTAGCGCGCCGGCGTGCGCTGCGCCACCGCCCGCGCGGCCGACCGATCACGCGCCTCGCTGTACATCCGGTGCGCGCCGGTGGTGCGGGTCGAGGTTTCCGGACTGATGCTCATCATTCATGGACGGTAGGCGCCCGGAAGGTGCCCCTTCTCGCCCCTTGAGCACTTTTACTCCGTACGGGTGAAACGATCCCTCATAAGGGGACAGGAACCCGGGGCTCCGGCGACATCCCGCCAACGTTGTGCACTTTGTTGACCACAGCAACCGATCCGCCTACGTTCCCAGGGTCCAAGTTACTTCCAGGTACGCCGAGTCAGGAGCCCCACTCTCATGACCGCACGGACCCGCCGCACGCCCGCCCCCCGCACACCGGCCACCCGCACGCTCACCGCCCTGGCCGCCGCTCTCGTCCTCTCCCTGACCAGCTCCTCCGTCTCGACGGCCGCTCCCCGGGCCGCCGCGCCCCCCGCCGTCGAACGCCTCACCGGCACCCTCCCGGACGGCGCCGCCTGGATCGCGGACGTGCCGGAGAACTGGAACGGGACGTTGATCGTGTTCAGCCACGGCTTCGGCGTCACCGTGCCGCAGAACGCCCCCCGCGAGGCCGTACGCCTGCGGCTCCTCGAAGAGGGTTACGCGCTCACCGGCTCCTCCTACGACGTGAGCGAGACCCTCTGGGCCCTGGAGAGCGCCGAGCGCGACCAGGTCGCCACCATCGCGGCGGTCACCGACCGGATCGGCGAACCCACCCGCACGCTCTCCGTCGGGCAGTCCATGGGCGGCCTGGTCAACGCCCGGCTCGCCCGCTCCGGAGCCGGCGGGATCGACGGCGCCCTCGGCCTCTGCGGTCTCGTGGCCGGCGCCAACGACCTGCATACCTACCAGCTCGACGCCGAGTACACGATCGCCCGGCTCCTGCTCCCGCACACCCCGGTGAAGCTGGTGGACTTCGCCTCCGAGGCCGAGGGCGCCACGACCGGCCGGCAGCTCACCGACGCCGTCGTCGCCGCCCAGAAGACCCCCGAGGGCCGCGCCCGTATCGCCCTCGCCGCCGCCTACCTCAACCTGCCCACCTGGGCACCCGGCAAGGACCGCCCCGCCGCCGGCGACTGGGAGGCGCAGCAGGCCCAGCAGTACGAGTGGCTCGCACAGGGGGTCCTCAACCGCGTCGAGCCCGCCCGCCACCACGTCGAGAAGGCACTGGGCGGCAACAACTCCGGGAACAAGGGCGTCGACTACGCGCGCGTGCTCGCGAACTCCCAGCACGCTCCCCTGGTCAAGGCCCTGTACCGGAAGGCCGGCCTGGACCTGCGCGCCGATCTGCGGAACCTGACCTCCCACGCCGACATCGCCGCCGACCCGGCCGCCGTCGCGGCGGGTGAACGCACCTCTTCCGCCGGACGGGGCCTCGCGGTCCCGCTCCTGGACATCCACACCGTCGCCGACGACCTCGTACCCGTCGAGCAGGAATCCCGCTTCGCCGACCGCGTGCGCGCCTCCGGTGACGCCGCCCTGCTGCGTCAGGCCTACGTCGAACGCCAGGGGCACTGCGCCTTCACCACCGCCGAGACCGTCGCCGCCCTGCACGCCCTGGAGTCCCGCCTCGACTCCGGCCGCTGGGGCGCCTCCGCGACCCCGGGCGCCCTCCAGACCGCCGCGCTGGCCCTCGGTCTCGACGGCGCGGCGTACGTCCCGTACCGCCCGGCGGACCTGACGATCGGCCCCCGCCGATAGGGCACGCTCCCGAGCCCCGGGTGGGCGCGCGCCGTAGAGGCGCGGGGAACGGCGCGAGCCACCACACCCCGCCCGCGCCCGCCCACCCGCACGCCCCCCACGGCGGGCAGGCGTCCACGCACCGGGGCCGGCACCCGCGAAGCCCCCGGCCCCGTGCGGCCCCGGACCGGCCCGCCACGGCTGTCAGTGCCCTCCGTTACGGTTCGTGCATGGCTGCCCGTACGAAAACCGCGAAGGACCGGCCGTCCTACCGCTGCACGGAGTGCGGCTGGCAGACGGCCAAGTGGCTCGGCCGCTGCCCCGAATGCCAGGCGTGGGGCACGATCGACGAGTACGGCACGCCCGCCGTCCGTACGACGGCCCCCGGCCGGGTCACCACCTCCGCCGTCCCCATCGGGCAGGTCGACGGCCGCCAGGCCACCGCCCGCACCACCGGGGTCCCGGAGCTGGACCGGGTCCTCGGCGGCGGCCTGGTCCCCGGCGCCGTGGTCCTCCTCGCGGGCGAGCCGGGCGTCGGCAAGTCCACCCTCCTGCTCGACGTCGCCGCCAAGGCCGCCGACGCCGAGAACCCGACCCTCTACGTCACGGGCGAGGAGTCCGCGAGCCAGGTCCGCCTGCGGGCCGACCGGATCGGCGCCCTGCACGACCACCTCTACCTCGCCGCCGAGACCGACCTCGCCGCCGTGCTGGGTCACTTGGACGCGGTGAAGCCCTCCCTGCTGATCCTCGACTCGGTCCAGACCGTCGCCTCCCCCGAGATCGACGGCGCCCCCGGCGGCATGGCACAGGTCCGCGAGGTCGCCGGCGCCCTGATCCGCGCGTCCAAGGAGCGCGGTATGTCGACGCTCCTCGTGGGCCATGTCACCAAGGACGGGGCCATCGCGGGACCCCGTCTCCTGGAACACCTCGTCGACGTGGTCCTGCACTTCGAGGGCGACCGGCACGCGCGCCTGCGCCTGGTCCGCGGCGTCAAGAACCGCTACGGCGCCACGGACGAGGTCGGCTGCTTCGAGCTGCACGACGAGGGCATCACCGGCCTCACCGACCCCAGCGGCCTCTTCCTCACCCGCCGCGACGAGCCCGTCCCCGGCACCTGCCTGACCGTCACCCTGGAGGGCCGCCGCCCGCTGGTCGCGGAAGTGCAGTCGCTCACAGTCGACTCGCAGCTCCCCTCCCCCCGCCGCACGACGTCCGGCCTGGAGACCTCACGGGTCTCGATGATGCTCGCGGTCCTGGAGCAGCGCGGCCGGATCAGCGCCCTCGGCAAGCGGGACATCTACTCGGCGACGGTCGGCGGCGTGAAGCTGTCGGAGCCCGCCGCGGACCTCGCGATCGCCCTGGCCCTGGCCTCCGCCGCGACCGACACCCCCCTGCCCAAGAACCTCGTGGCGATCGGTGAGGTGGGCCTCGCGGGCGAGGTCAGAAGGGTCACGGGCGTCCAGCGCCGCCTGTCCGAAGCGCACCGTCTGGGGTTCACGCACGCGCTCGTTCCGTCCGATCCCGGCAAGGTTCCTCCCGGTATGAAGGTCCTGGAAGTGGCCGACATGGGAGACGCGCTGCGGGTACTGCCGCGATCCCGTCGGCGAGAGGCCCCACGGGACGAGGAGGACCGCCGGTAGACTTTGCCCAGGTCTCGCCCGTCCGTACGAACCACGAGTGCGAAACGGGAGCGCCCCAAACCTGCGACCGGAGGAGTGCAGTGGCAGCCAACGACCGGGCAGCAGCTCCCGGAAAGTCCGGTGGGAGCTCCGGTGCCGATGGCCTGATGCGCGCCTCGCTGAGCGCCGTGGCACCAGGTACGGCCCTGCGCGACGGGCTCGAGCGGATTCTCCGCGGCAACACCGGCGGGCTCATCGTGCTCGGCTTCGACAAGACCGTCGAGCCGATGTGTACCGGCGGTTTCGTCCTGGACGTGGAGTTCACGGCCACCCGTCTGCGAGAGCTGTGCAAGCTCGACGGCGGCATCGTGCTCTCCTCGGACCTCTCCAAGATCCTCCGGGCGGGTGTGCAGCTGGTCCCCGACCCGACGATCCCCACCGAGGAGACCGGCACCCGGCACCGCACGGCCGACCGCGTGAGCAAGCAGGTCGGCTTCCCGGTCGTCTCGGTGTCGCAGTCGATGCGCCTGATCGCGCTGTACGTCGACGGCCACCGGCGGGTCCTGGAGGACTCGGCGGCGATCCTGTCCCGCGCGAACCAGGCCCTGGCGACCCTGGAGCGGTACAAGCTCCGCCTGGACGAGGTGGCCGGCACCCTCTCCGCGCTGGAGATCGAGGACCTGGTCACGGTCCGGGACGTGTCGGCGGTCGCCCAGCGACTGGAGATGGTCCGCCGTATCGCCACCGAGATCGCCGAGTACGTGGTCGAACTGGGTACGGACGGCCGTCTCCTGGCCCTCCAGCTCGACGAGCTGATCGCGGGCGTCGAGCCGGAGCGCGAGCTGGTCGTCCGGGACTACGTGCCCGAGCCGACGGCCAAGCGCTCCCGCACGGTCGACGAGGCCCTGCGCGAACTCGACGCCCTCGCCCACGCCGAGCTCCTCGAACTGCCCACCGTCGCCCGCGCCCTCGGCTACACCGGCTCCCCGGAGGGCATGGACTCCGCGGTCTCCCCGCGCGGCTACCGCCTCCTGGCCAAGGTGCCCCGTCTGCCCGGTGCCATCATCGACCGCCTCGTGGAGCACTTCGGCGGTCTGCAGAAGCTGCTGGCCGCGAGCGTCGACGACCTCCAGACGGTCGACGGAGTGGGCGAGGCCCGAGCCCGCAGCGTCCGCGAGGGCCTGTCACGCCTGGCGGAGTCGTCGATCCTGGAGCGGTACGTCTAGGCACGTCCAGGTAGGGCGGGCAGCGGTAGCGGTGCGGCTGACGGTACGCCCCGGGGGGCCCGCGCGGCCCCGTCCGTCAGTCCTTCTCCAGCACGAACGACGCCCTGGCCGTGGCCAGCCCCGGCGCCTTCGCCTCCACCAGGTACGTCCCCGCTGCGGCCGAACCCGCCGACGGCGTCGCGCAGTTGGGCGCGCTGGGGTCGCGGTTCCACTCCACGGTGTAGGTGACCCGGTCCCCGGCCGGCACCCTGAACAGCAGGCTGCCCGCGGTCTCGTGGCAGTCGTCGGACGCCCAGAACGCGTCGTCGCCGTCGGCCGCGGTGATCGTCACCACGGTGTTGTCCGGCCCGAGATCGAGCTTGCAGTCACCGCCGGAGGAGTTGCGCGCGATCAGCTCGAACGTGGGGTTCACCCCGGGCGCGTAGGCGTTGCGCACGCTGCGCACGGTCAACTTCACAGCCCCGGCGGTGCAGTTGGGCAGACTCGACCCCGCCTCGACCTGCTCCCCGGAACTGCTCCCGTTCTTGCCGCCGTCGTCCGACGTACCGCCGCCCGCGGCACCGGACCCGTCGTCGGCGCCGCTCGAACCGGAGCTCGACCCGGAACCAGAACCGGAGCCGGAGCCGGAACCGTCGCCGCCCGCGCTCGACTCGTCGCCCGACTCGTCCCGTCCGCCCGGCGCTTGGCTGATCGCGGGACCGGAATCCGACGGCCCGGGGGTGATCGAGGTGACGGGGTTCTTGCCGTCGGGCTCCCCCGCGTTGTTCCCGCCGCCCCCGCCGCCGGTGACGATCCAGACGACCAGGATCGTCAGCAGACCGACGACGGTCAGCAGAACGGCCCTCCGTCGCCAGTAGATGGTGGAGGGAAGCGGCCCGATCGGATTGCGCAGAGATCCCACGGCGCAAACTGTACGAGAGATCGGGCCCTCCACCGGCCCCACCCGCCGCCCGAAACCTCAACTTTTCCGGATCATCATCCCGGTCGTTCCCGTCACCGCCCCAATGGAGCGCCACATGATCGCGGTACGTGATCGCAACGCCCGTACGAGCACCCTCCGTAATCGGATCGGTGCCGCGCCGGCCCTGTGAACTTCCGGGCCGCACAACGCCGTTCACAGTCCCGCCATCCCCGACTGCCACAATCTCCCCAGAACCGCGAAGTGCGTCGACGTGCTGGGAGAGGGCTATGGACGGATCCGTGGAGGACGGCGGCACCGTGTCGGCGTCGAGGCCGCTGCGGAAGCTGGGCTTTCTGACCATCGGGCTGTTCGACGAGGCCGATCCGCGCCGGGGCCACGAGTCGACGCTGGAGATCATCGAGCTGGGTGAGCGCCTCGGCTTCGACAGCGCGTGGCTCCGCCACCGTCATCTGCAGTACGGCATCTCCTCCCCCGTCGCCGTCCTGGCGGCGGCCTCGCAGCGCACGAGCCGTATCGAACTGGGCACCGCCGTCATCCCGTTGGGCTGGGAGAACCCGCTGCGGCTCGCCGAGGACCTGGCCACGGTCGACCTGCTCTCCGGCGGCCGGCTCAACCCGGGGGTCAGCGTCGGCCCCCCGATGCACTACGACAGTGTCAAGGCGGCCCTCTACCCGGACACCGCCGACGCGGAGGACTTCGGCTTCGAACGGGTCCGGCGGCTCCTCGGGTTCGTCCGGGGCGAGAGGGCCGGCGAGTTCAGCGGCACCGAGGGGTTCGAGGTCTTCTCCGACCGGGTGCAGCCGCAGTCCCCCGGGCTGGGCGGCCGGATGTGGTACGGCGGCGGCAGCCTCCGGTCGGCGCGGTGGGCCGCCGAGAACGGGATGAACTTCCTGACCAGCAGCGTGGTGAAGGCCGAGGGGGAGACGACCGGGGCAGTGGACTTCGCCGCCGTCCAGCTCTCCCACATCCGGGAGTTCCGGGCGCACCACCCCGAGGGGGAGAAGGCCCGGGTGTCGCAGGGGCTCGTCGTCATCCCCACCGACTCGGCGACGCCGGAGCAGCGCGCCAAGTACGAGGCGTACGCGGCGAAGCGGCTGCCCCGGACCGCCGCGCCGCAGGGGCCGGGGCGGATGCTGTTCGCGCCGGACCTGGTGGGCACGTCCGCGGAGATCGCCGCGCGGCTGCGGGCCCATGTCGCGTTCCGGGAGGTCGACGAGGTCGCGTTCGCACTGCCGTTCACTTTCGAGCACGAGGACTACGTCCAGATCCTGACGGACGTCGCGACGAGGCTGGGGCCGGAGCTGGGGTGGCGGGCGGCCGGGTGAGCGGGGGCGCCTCTTGGCTCGGAGGTGCGGGTGCGTCGGCGGGTGCGGGTGGGTGGGGCTTCTCGCGCAGTTCCCCGCGCCCCTGGAGCCCAGGCCCTGCGGGCCTGAAAGCAGCAGACCGTACGGGCCTGAAAGCCAGCGGCGCTACGGGCCTGAAAAGCAGTGGCGCTACGGGCCTGAAAAGCAGTGGGCGCAGCTCCTGCTTTTCAGGGGCGCGGGGAACTGCGCGACCGGCCCTCACGCACCCGCGCCCGCCGACGAACCCCAGACACCCCCCAGCAGAAGCCACCGCCACCAGAACCCGCATGGCAGGATCGACCGTGCCATGACTGCACCCACGAAGCCCCAGAGCAGCCCAGCCACCGAAACCCCCACCCCCACCCCCGCACCCACCACCCTGCACACCCCGGTGATCGCCTGGTTCGAGACGCACGCCCGTGACCTGCCCTGGCGGCGCCCGGAGGCCGGGCCCTGGGGAGTGATGGTCAGCGAGTTCATGCTCCAGCAGACCCCGGTCAACCGCGTCCTGCCCGTCTACGAGCAGTGGTTGGCGCGCTGGCCGCGCCCGGCGGACCTCGCGAAGGAGCCGCCCGGCGAGGCGGTACGCGCGTGGGGTCGGCTCGGATACCCGCGCCGCGCCCTGCGGCTGCACGGCGCCGCGGTGGCCATAACGGAACGGCACGGCGGGGACGTACCGCGGGACCACGCGCAGCTGCTCGCGCTGCCGGGAATCGGCGAGTACACGGCCGCGGCGGTCGCGTCGTTCGCCTACGGCCAGCGGCACGCCGTGCTCGACACGAACGTGCGGCGGGTCTTCGCCCGCGCGGTCAGCGGCACGCAGTACCCGCCGAACGCGACCACGGCCGCCGAACGGAAGCTGGCCCGCGCCCTGCTGCCGGAGGACGACGGTACGGCGTCCCGCTGGGCGGCCGCGTCGATGGAGCTGGGCGCACTGGTGTGCACGGCGAAGAACGAGACGTGCGGGCGCTGCCCCATCGCCGGGCAGTGCGCGTGGCGGCTGGCCGGGAAGCCCGCGCACGAGGGGCCGGCGCGGCGCGGTCAGACGTACGCCGGTACCGACCGGCAGGTCCGCGGCAAGCTCCTCGCCGTCCTGCGGGACGCGATCGCGCCCGTACCGCAGGCGGTCCTCGACCGGGTGTGGGACGAGCCGGTACAGCGTGCCCGCGCCCTCGACGGGCTGGTCTCCGACGGTCTGGTGGAGCCGCTGCCGGGCGGCCTCTACCGGCTCCCCCTCACCTGACGGCCGCCGGCCCGCCGTACGTCACGGGCCGCGCACGGCCGGGGCTCGACCGCGACACGGACCGCGCCCGCGCCGGACGGGGCGAACCGGTACATCACCGCCCCAAAGCGTGGAGCGCTTTACCCCGTTCCTCCTTCTGTTACACAACCGACGGACAGCCGAGCGTTGACCGCAGGCTGGTTCGGACGTCCCCGTGACAACCCCTCCGTAGCTTCATGGACGTACCGCAGGAACCCGCGAAACGAACCGGCGGGCCAGGCGGCGCGAGCGGATCGCACCAGCGAGACGAAGCGGCGGACAACCGGCGCCGCGCGACAGCGCGGAGCCGGAAACGGGGAACGGAGGCGGTTGATCATGGCGCACGGCGAGGTGCTCGAATTCGAGGAGTACGTCCGTACCCGGCAGGACGCGCTGCTGCGCAGCGCCCGTCGGCTCGTGCCGGACCCGGTCGACGCCCAGGACCTGCTGCAGACCGCGCTGGCGCGGACGTACGGCCGCTGGGACGGCATCGCGGACAAGCGGCTGGCGGACGCCTACCTGCGCCGGGTCATGATCAACACGCGGACGGAGTGGTGGCGGGCCCGGAAGCTGGAGGAGGTCCCGACCGAGCAGCTGCCGGACGCCCGTATCGAGGACTCCACCGAGCAGCACGCGGACCGCGCCCTCCTCATGGACATCCTGAAGGTGCTGGCGCCCAAGCAGCGCAGTGTCGTGGTGCTGCGACACTGGGAGCAGATGTCCACGGAGGAGACGGCCGCCGCCCTCGGCATGTCGGCCGGCACCGTCAAGAGCACCCTCCACCGTGCGCTGGCCCGGCTCCGCGAGGAGCTGGAGTCGCGGGACATCGACGAGCGCGCCGCCCGCGCGTTCGAAGCGAGCGAGGAGCAGGAGCGTTGCGCGGCCTGAGTACAGCGGCCGGCCCGGGCCGCCCAGCGGTCCGGCAGGCCTCGAAGGCGGTGATCACGGCGGTGACCGTGCTCGCCGCCCTCGGCCTTTCCGTCTCCGCCTGTGGCACGGGCGGCACCGGTGCCCGGGACGAGGGACCGGCCGACAACGACTCCTTCGCGGCGGGCGCGGCCTCGCCGTCCCTCTCCGCGTCGGTCGACAGCGACAGCGGCGGTGATCACCCCAGTGTCGACGAGGTCGTCCGTATGGTCCGTGCGGACCCGGAGGTCAGCCGGACGGTGAAAAGCGATCTGAAGCCGTGCGTGGCCGACGAGTACCCGGTGGACGTGACGTACGGGAACCTGACCGGCGGCTCCGGCGACGACCTCGTGGTCAATGTGATGACCTGTGCGGACGCCGTCGGGGTGGCGTCGTACGTGTACCGCTCGGAGAAGGGGGCGTACCGGAGCGTGTTCCTCTCCGAACAGCCGCCCGTCTACGCGGAGATCGACCGGGGGGATCTCATGGTCACCCGGCAGCTGTACGAGAACGGCGACCCGTCGACCTATCCCTCCAGCGAGGAGGTCACGACCTACCGCTGGATCAAGGACGGCTTCGTGCAGCGCTCCAGTACGCGCACCGAGTACAGCAGCGCGGTGGGCGGCGCGGAGACGGCGACCCCCGAGCCGAGCTGAGACAGGCGCCCGGGACCGGTGCCGAGCACGAACGACCCGACCGGTTTTGTCCCACCCCGACCGAGAGCGAGCGAGATCACCGGATGGCAGAGCAGACCCATGTCCTGTTCGTCGAGGACGACGACGTGATCCGCGAGGCCACCCAGCTCGCACTGGAGCGCGACGGCTTCGCGGTCACGGCCATGCCCGACGGGCTGTCGGGCCTGGAGGCGTTCCGCGCGGACCGGCCCGACATCGCGCTCCTGGACGTCATGGTGCCGGGCCTGGACGGGGTCTCCCTGTGCCGCCGGATCCGTGACGAGTCGACCGTCCCCGTGATCATGCTCTCGGCGCGTGCCGACTCCATCGACGTGGTGCTGGGCCTGGAGGCGGGCGCCGACGACTACGTGACCAAGCCGTTCGACGGTGCCGTCCTGGTCGCCCGCATCCGTGCGGTGCTGCGGCGCTTCGGGCACGCGAGCGGCGGTGACGCCAAGGCCGAGGAGGCCGGGGCCGCGAGCACCGGCGGGGTGCTCACCTTCGGCGAACTGGTGATCGACACCGAGGGCATGGAGGTCCTGAAGTCCGGGGTGCCGGTGGCACTGACGCCGACCGAGATGCGGCTGCTGCTGGAGTTCTCGTCGGCCCCCGGCACGGTCCTCTCCCGCGACAAGCTGCTCGAACGCGTGTGGGACTACGGCTGGGGCGGCGACACCCGGGTCGTCGACGTCCACGTCCAGCGGCTCCGCACGAAGATCGGCCAGGACCGCATCGAGACGGTCCGCGGCTTCGGCTACAAACTCAAGGCCTGAGCGGGGCGGGGCGACATGAACACCAGGGGGATTCGAGGAGGGCGGGGGCCGGAGCCCGCGGGCACCGCCGGCCGCCGGCCCGGCGCGGGGCTCGCCTCGGGCATCCGCACCGGTCTGCGGTGGCAGCTGAGCGCGGCGATCGCGCTGGTCGGGGCGCTGGTGGCGATCGCGCTGAGCCTGGTCGTGCACAACGCGGCGCGGGTGTCGATGCTCGACAACTCGCGCGACCTCGCCGACGAGCGCATCCAGGTCGCCCAGCGGATGTACGAGTCGGGCCGCCCGCTGAAGTCCGGCGCCTTCGGGGTGAAGCTCGACGACCCCGACATCCCGAAAGACCTACTGGCCAAGGTCGCGGAGGGCCGCCGGGCCACGTATGTGACCGAGGGCCGCAACGGGGTGCCCGACATCTGGGCGGCCGTTCCGCTGAAGGACAAGCGGGTCCTCTCCCTGCACACCGACTTCACCGATCACAGCTCCGCGGTGCTGCGCGACCTCGACCAGGCGCTGCTCATCGGTTCGATCGCGGTCGTCTTCGGCGGCTCGGCCCTCGGGGTGCTCATCGGCGGTCAGATGTCCCGCCGGCTGCGCAAGGCGGCCGCCGCCGCGCACCAGGTGGCCAAGGGCGAGTCGGACGTACGGGTGCGGGACGCGATCGGCGGGGTCGTGCGGGACGAGACGGCCGAGTTGGCGAGGGCCGTGGACGCCATGGCCGACACGCTGCGGCAGCGCATCGAGGCGGAGCGGCGGGTGACGGCGGACATCGCGCACGAGCTGCGTACGCCGGTGACCGGTCTGCTCACGGCCGCGGAACTGCTGCCGCCGGGCCGCCCCTCCGAGCTGGTCCGCGACCGGGCGCAGGCGATGCGCACCCTCGTCGAGGACGTCCTGGAGGTGGCCCGCCTCGACGGGGCCTCCGAGCGGGCCGAGCTGCAGGACATCATGCTGGGCGAGTTCGTGGCCCGGCGGGTGGCGGCGAAGGACGCGGACGTGCGGGTGCGGGTCGTGCACGAGTCGGAGGTGACGACTGACCCCCGCCGCCTCGAACGCGTCCTGCTGAACCTCCTGGCGAACGCGGCCAAGCACGGCAGGCCGCCGATCGAGGTGTCCGTCGAGGGCCGGGTCATCCGGGTCCGCGACCATGGCCCGGGCTTCCCCGAGGACCTGCTCGCGGACGGCCCGCGCCGCTTCCGCACCGGCGCCTCCGACCGTGCCGGCCAGGGGCACGGCCTCGGGCTCACCATCGCCGCCGGGCAGGCCCGCGTTCTCGGTGCCCGTCTCACCTTCCGCAACGTCCGCCCGCCGGGCTCCCCGGACGACGTCCCTGCCGAGGGCGCGGTCGCGGTCCTGTGGCTCCCGGAACACGCCCCCACGAACACGGGCAGCTATCCGATGCTGCCGGCGTCACACGACGGGTCGGGCTGAGCCGGGGCGTTCTTCCTTCGGGTGCGGGGGCGTGGGTCCTCGGCTTCGGCTTCGGCTTCCGGGGGGTGCGTGGGCTTCGACTGTGTGGGCGGGTGCGGGTCCGGTGGGGCTTCTCGCACAGTTCCCCGCGCCCCTAAAAGCACCAGGCCCTGCGGGCCTGAAAGACACGACCCGGCGAACCTGAAAGCGACGGGCCTCGGGTCTGAAAGCGACGGGCCTCGGGTGAAAAGCTCGGGGCGCAGCCCCTGCTTTTCAGGGGCGCGGGGAACTGCGCGACCAGCCCCCACGCACCCGCACCCGCCCACGAACCGAACCCCCCGAGCTCTCCCCACGCGCCCGGGGGGCACCCCGCGGCCCGATCAGACCCCCGCCGCCTCCTTCGCCGCAGCCTTACCGGCGGAGCCCGCCGCGGAGGAGCCACCGGCCCCCCGCAGCGGCACCTCCTTCACGAACACCGCGGCCACCAGCGCCACCACGGACACGACCGCACCCAGCAGAAACGCCGAGTGCGTCCCGGAAGCGACGGCGTACTGGTACGCCTCCCGCGCCGCCACCGGCAGCTTCGCCAGGCTCGCCGCATCCAGCTGAGCCGACCGCTCGGTCACCTGGGACCCCAGCGCCCCGGCCCGCTCGGTCATCACGTCCTGCACCCGGCTGTTGAACAGCGCGCCCATGATCGCTACACCGAACGACGAGCCGAGCGTCCGGGCCAGCGTGGTGGTCGAGGACGCGACGCCCATGTCCTTCATCTCGACGCTGTTCTGCGCGACCAGCATGGTGATCTGCATCAGGCATCCCATACCGGCACCCAGCACGGCCATGTACAGCCCGGACGTCACCCGGCTCGTACCGGTGTCCATCTGGGCCAGCAGGAACAGGCCCACGATCATCAGGGCGCTCCCGACGACCGGGAACACCTTGTAGCGGCCGCTTCCCGTGGTCACCCGCCCGGCCACCATCGACACCGCGAGCATCGCCCCCAGCATCGGCAGCAGCAACAGCCCGGAGTTCGTCGCGGACGCGCCCTGCACGGACTGCTGGAACAGCGGCAGGAACAGCACCGCACCGAACATCACGAAGCCGGTGAAGAACCCGATCAGGGACATCAGCGTGAAGTTCCGGCTGCGGAAGATGTGCAGCGGGATCACCGGCTCCGCCACCCGCTTCTGCACGAACAGGAAGCCGGCCAGCGAGGCCACACCCAGCGCGATCAGCTCCATGATGACGGCCGACCCCCAGGCGTACTCGGTCCCGCCCCACGTCGTGACCAGCACGATCGCCGTGATGCCGACGGTCAGCAGGGCCGCGCCCAGGTAGTCGATGTCCCGCGCCGACCGCCCGTCCCGCGACGGCTTCGGCAGATGCAGTACGGCGCTGATGGCGACCAGCGCCACGACCCCGAGCGGCAGGTTGATGTAGAAGGACCAGCGCCAGCCCCAGTGGTCGGTGATGGACCCGCCCACCAGCGGTCCGGCGATCATGGCCAGGGCCATGACACCGGCCATCATCCCCTGGTACTTGCCGCGCTCACGCGGCGGTATCAGGTCCCCGATGATCGCCATGACGCCGACCATCAGCCCGCCGGCGCCGAGCCCCTGCACCGCGCGGAACGCGATCAGCTGGCTCATGTCCTGGGCCATCCCGCTCAGGGCCGATCCGAGCAGGAAGATCACGATCGAGGTCATGAAGATGAGCTTGCGGCCGTAGAGGTCGCCGAGCTTGCCCCAGATCGGAGTGGAGGCGGCGGTCGCGAGCGTGTAGGCGGTCACGACCCAGGAGAGATGTTCCAGGCCCCCCAGCTCGCCCACGATCGTCGGCATCGCGGTACCGATGATCATGTTGTCGAGCATGGCCAGCAGCATGGCGATCATCAGCGCGAGCAGGACCACCCGCACACTCCGCGGTTGTGGCCCGTCCTTCTCGGCCCCGCCGCTCACAGTGTTCTTCGTCTCCGCATCCATCGCGGTCCTCCACTCCCCCCGGAGCCACCGAGTACTTACTTGTCGACCGGCTAGTTGTCTACACTTAGGGAAGCTAGGCCCCTAACTAGCCGGGCGTCAAGTAAGTTCAACCGGCTTGGCCGAGGCTTGACCGGCGCAGGCCTTCCGTGACGGCGAGGAGTACGAGGATGAGCGACCCGACAGCGGACGCGACGGGCGCGACGGATGCGACCCACGAGGCGCAAGGGGTGCCAGGGGCGCACGAGGCGCACGCGCCCGCGGCGGCGAAACGCCAGCGCCGCGGCGACACCCGTCAGCGCATCCAGGACGTCGCCCTCGCACTCTTCGCCGAACAGGGATACGAGAAGACCTCACTGCGGGAGATCGCCGAACGCCTCGACGTGACGAAGGCAGCGCTCTACTACCACTTCAAGACCAAGGAAGACATCCTCATCGGCCTCTTCCAGGATCTGCAGCGGCCGATCGACGAGCTGATCGAATGGGCCGGCACCCAGCCGCGCACCCTCGACACCAAGCGCGAGATCCTGCGCCGCTACAGCGTGGCCCTCGTCGACGTGGCACCCCTGTTCCGCTTCATGCAGGAGAACCAGGGGACGGTGCGTGAGCTGAGCGTCGGCGAGACGTTCAAGGACCGCATGATCCGGCTGATCGACACCATCAAGGAACCCGATGCCGCCCTGACCGACCAGGTCCGCTGCACGAGCGCCCTGTTCACCATGCACGCCGGCATGTTCGTCCTCCGGGACGTCGAGGGCGACCCCGAGGAGAAGCGCGAGGCCGTCCTGGAGGTCGCGATCGACCTGGTGACCCAGGCGCACGCCGGAACCGAGCGCCCGTGAGGACCGTCGTATCCCGGTAGACCCGCAGAGCTTTCGGGGCCCGTCCCGGACACCCGCGCGAGGAGGCCCGGATGAACGCCGACGACCACGCCCGGATGACCGACGAGGAGCGCGCCGCCCGCGACCGCAGAAGCCACCTCCTCGGCCTCGCCGGCGCGGTGGCGGTCGGGATCGCGACGATCCTGCTCATCCTCTACTTCAATCACTACTACGCCGACACTCCGATGTGCGGCACGGGCCAGGACTACGGCCCGTGCTGACCCGCACGCTCACCCACGGCCTCAGACGGTGACACCCTTGCCGCGCAGGAAGGCGACGGGGTCGACGGCGGAGCCGTAGCTGGCGGTCGTACGGATCTCGAAGTGCAGGTGCGGCCCGCTGGAGTTACCGGTGTTGCCGGAGAAGGCTATGCGCTGCCCGGTCTTGACGACCTGCCCGACCTTCACGCCGACCTTCGACAGGTGGGCGTACTGCGAGAACGTGCCGTTGCCGTGCTTGATGACGACGGCGTTGCCGTAGGCCGGGCCGTCACCGGCGCCGTTGCCGCCGGCCTTCACGACGGTGCCGCCGTGCGCGGCGGCGACGGCCGTACCGCTCTTGACGGCGAAGTCCTGACCGCTGTGCTTCGCGGACCACATGTTGCCGGCCTGCGCGAAGCGCGCGCTCAGCTTGTAGCCCTTGACGGGGCTGACCCAGGAGGCCGCCTTCTTGGCGGCGGCGGCCTGGACGGTGGTGGTGCCGGCGCTCGTGGCCTGAGCACCACCGGCGGCGGCCGCGACCCCGGCCCCCAGCACACCCGAGACACCCACGCCCACGGCCATCACGGCGGCGCGGACACGGAGCTGGGACATACCGGAACGGGGAGTGCGAACACGCTGCGACATGGAGTACCTCACGGGGGACGGAGACAGGGGGAACGTGCCTCGACGGACACGAATCCCACCCGGCGCACCTCTGCGGCCGCCGAACGGGACACCCCTTGGTACCCCGACGCCCCGAAACGCCCCAAACATGTGACCTACGACTTAAAGTCGTAGATATCCCTCCATCACATCTCTCATTGACATCCGCACCCAAACCGCCTCCCACCTGCACAGCACGAACCGAATCCCCCACCCCGAGACCCGAATGTCCGTTTTGTCTGCAACCTTCTCGCCACTATTCCACCTAGTACCGGACAAAAGACCTGTGCGGCACGTCACCGATACCGGCCGGAAAGAACGCACGAATGTGACGGCGACTACGAGGTCCGCGTCACTCATTTCCCGGACGACGCCCCGGCACGACATCGTGGTCGTGGACAACGAGGACGACGCCCCGGCACGACAGCGAGGAGAGTCCCCGGCACGACCAAGGGGCTGCCCCGGGACCGAAGTCCC
>NZ_JBHVDD010000101.1:0-32745 GCF_042802995.1 Streptomyces sp. NPDC057438 | reverse complement strand
GGTGTTTTGTGGGTGCGTTGTCGGGTGCGGGTGGGTGGGGGCTGGTCGCGCAGTTCCCCGCGCCCCTGAAAAGCAGGGGCTGCGCCCCCTGCCTTTCAGCCCCGCCGCCGTTTGCTTTTCAGGCCCGCTGCCGGTCGCCTTTCAGCCCCGCGCGGTTGCCTTTCGGGCCGCCGAGGGCTGATCTTTGAGGCCCGCAGGGGCCTGGTCTTCAAGGGGCGCGGGGAACTGCGCGACCAGCCCCACCGGACCCGCAGTCGCCCACGACCGAACCCCCCGAGCTCTCCGAGCCAAGACCCAAAAGGTGACTCATGCCCGCCCCCGAGTTGATCTCCCCCCGCTCCGCCCGCGTCACCGCGGCCCGTCGGCTCGCGAAGCGGAACTTCCGGGGGAAGGACCGGCTGTTCCTGGCGGAGGGGCCGCAGGCCGTGCGGGAGGCCGCCGGGCACGGGGACACCCTGGTCGAGCTGTTCGCGACCGCCGAGGCCGCGGAGCGGTACGCCGACATCGTGGCGCGGGCCCGCGCGGCCGGCGCCCGCGTGCACCTCGCCGACGAGACGGTCGTCGCCGACATCTCCACCACCGTCACCCCGCAGGGCCTCGTCGGGGTCTGCCGGTTCCTCGACACCCCGTTCGCGCAGATCCTCGCGAGCCGCCCCAAGCTCGTCGCCGTCCTCGCCCACGTCCGCGACCCCGGCAACGCCGGCACCGTACTGCGCTGCGCCGATGCCGCGGGGGCGGAGGCGGTCGTGCTCACCGACGCGTCCGTGGACCTCTACAACCCCAAGGCCGTGCGCGCCTCCGTCGGGTCGCTGTTCCACCTGCCCGTCGCCGTCGGCGTGCCCGTCGAGGAGGCCGTGGCGGGGCTCAGGGACGCCGGGGTGCGGATCCTCGCCGCCGACGGCGCGGGCGACGACGACCTCGACGCGGAGCTCGACAAGGGGACGATGGGCGGACCCACGGCATGGGTGTTCGGCAACGAGGCGTGGGGGCTGCCCGAGGAGACCCGGGAGCTGGCCGACGCCGTCGTACGGGTGCCGATCCACGGAAACGCGGAAAGCCTGAACCTGGCGACCGCCGCCGCCGTATGTCTCTACGCGTCCGCCCGTGCACAGCGCGCCTTCGGAGGGTGCCGCACCGTCACGCCCAGCTAGTAGGGTGACGGGCTCGGGGGCCCACTGCACAACGCGAGAGGTGGGGTACGGGGATGAGGGTCGGCACGAGCGGCACACGGGAGGCACGGGACGTGCCCGCCCCGACGGCGGCCCGGCACGATGATCTCGCCGAGTTGGGCATCGACCCCGACGACCTCCCCGACGGACTGGTCGTGGCCGACGAGAACGGCCGCGTGATCTGTTTCAACGCCGCAGCCGCCCGGATCACCGCCACCCCCGCCGCCGACGCCCTCGGCCGCCCCCTCGAATGGGCCCTCCCCTTAGAAGACCTCGAAGGCCGCCGCTGGTGGCAGCTGACCGACCCGTACGGGGGGCTCGCCATCCGGGTCGGACAGCCCGAGCGGAACCTGTTGCTGCCCGGGGCACGCGAGATCCTCGTGTCGGCCCGCTACATCCGCAGCGAACCCACCGGACCCGTCCGCCGCGTCGTCGTCTCCCTGCGCGACACCGAGGCCCGGCGCCGCACCGAACGCAGCCACGCCGAACTCATCGCCACCGTGGCCCACGAACTGCGCTCACCCCTGACATCGGTCAAGGGATTCACCGCGACGCTGCTCGCCAAGTGGGAGCGGTTCACGGACGACCAGAAGAAACTGATGCTGGAGACCGTGGACGCCGACGCCAACCGGGTCACCCGGCTCATCGCCGAGCTGCTGGACATCTCACGGATCGACTCCGGGCGGCTCGAAGTGCGCAGGCAGCCCGTCGACATCGGCGCGGCCGTCGGACGGCACATCCAGGCCTACGTCGCCGCCGGGCAGCCCGCCGACCGGTTCCTGCTGCGGATCGGGCAGCCGCTCCCCGACCTGTGGGCCGACCCGGACAAGATCGACCAGGTGCTGAGCAACCTGCTGGAAAATGCAGTGCGGCACGGCGAGGGAACGGTCACGATTGAGGTCACGCCCACGGTGTCCCCCCGAGAGGGGGAGGACACCGGTACGTCGGTCACGGTGAGCGACGAGGGCAGCGGCATCCCGGAGGAGTCCATGAACCGCGTCTTCACCCGCTTCTGGCGGGGCAGCAAGCGCGGCGGCACCGGCCTCGGGCTGTACATCGTCAAGGGCATCGTCGAAGCCCACGGCGGCACCATCACCGTCGGCCGCGCCCCCCTCGGCGGCGCCGAGTTCCGATTTACGTTGCCCGTGAGCGCTCCGGCCTACCTCGCCTGAGCAGCCTGCGGGCGCATCCGTACACCTCCACCCCGTTAGACTCGGCCTTTGGCACCTTTGTGTCCTGCACACGGCCCTGAGCGCCGGTCACGGGGACCATCCGCCAGCCAATCGGAAGCACGGGAAGAGATGTCGGCACCGAATAAGTCGTACGACCCGGTAGAGGTCGAGGCCTTGAAACCGGAAGAGATCGAGCGCATGCGGGACGAGGCGCTCGCCGCCTTCGCCGCCGCGGACTCCCTCGAAGCGCTCCAGGAGGCCAAGGTCGCCCACACCGGCGGCACCTCCCCGCTGTCCCTCGCCAACCGCGAGATCGGCGCACTGCCCCCGCAGGCGAAGGCCGCCGCCGGAAAGCTGGTCGGTCAGGCGCGGGGCGCGGTGAACAAGGGACTCGCCGCCCGCCAGGTCGAGCTGGAGGCCGAGCGGGACGCCCGGGTACTGGTCGAGGAGGCGGTGGACGTCACCCTGCCGTACGACCGCGTACCGGCCGGCGCCCGCCACCCCCTCACCACCCTCTCGGAGCGCATCGAGGACGTCTTCGTGGCCATGGGCTACGAGGTCGCCGAGGGCCCCCAGGTCGAGGCCGAGTGGTTCAACTTCGACGCCCTCAACATCGGCCCGGACCACCCGGCCCGCGGCGAGGCCGACACCTTCTTCGTGCAGGGCCCCGAGGGCGGCACGGAGTCCGGCGTCGTGCTGCGCACGCACACCTCGCCCGTGCAGATCCGCTCGCTGCTCAGCCGTGAGCTGCCGGTCTACGTGATCTGCCCCGGTGTCGTCTACCGCACCGACGAGCTGGACGCCACGCACACCCCGGTCTTCCGCCAGGTCGAGCTGCTGGCCGTCGACGAGGGCCTGACCATGGCCGACCTCAAGGGCACGATGGACCACATGGTCCAGGCCCTGTTCGGCGAGGGCATGAAGACCCGGCTGCGGCCGAACTTCTTCCCGTTCACCGAGCCGTCCGCCGAGATGGACATGGTCTGCTACGTCTGCCGCGGCGAATCCGTCGGCAACCCCGACCGCCCCTGCCGCACCTGCTCCAGCGAGGGCTGGATCGAGCTGGGCGGCTGCGGCATGGTCAACCCCAAGGTCCTCACCGCCTGCGGTGTCGATCCCGAGAAGTACAGCGGATTCGCCTTCGGGTTCGGCATCGAACGGATGCTGATGTTCCGCCACAACGTCGAAGACATGCGAGACATGGTCGAGGGTGACGTCCGGTTCACCCGGCCCTTCGGGATGGAGATCTGATGCGCGTCCCGCTTTCGTGGCTGCGGGAGTACGTCGACCTGCCCGCCACCCAGACCGGCCGTGACGTCCAGGCCAAGCTCATCTCGGCCGGTCTGGAGGTCGAGACCGTCGAGCAGCTCGGTGACGGCCTCAAGGGCCCCCTCGTCGTCGGCCAGGTGCTGACCATCGAGGAACTGACGGAGTTCAAGAAGCCCATCCGCTTCTGCACCGTCGACGTCGGCACCGCCAACGGCACCGGTGAGCCCCAGGAGATCGTCTGCGGCGCCCGCAACTTCGCCGTCGGCGACAAGGTCGTGGTCGTCCTGCCCGGCGCCGAACTGCCCGGCGGCTTCGCCATCTCCGCCCGCAAGACCTACGGCCGCAACTCGCACGGCATGATCTGCTCCAGCGACGAGCTGGGCATGGGCGACGACGGCACCAAGGGCATCATCGTGCTGCCGCCGGAGACCGAGGTCGGCAAGGACGCGATCGAGCTGCTGGAACTCGTCGACGAGGTCCTCGACATCGCCGTCACCGCCAACCGCGGCGACTGCCTGTCGATCCGGGGCGTCGCCCGCGAGACCGCCATCGCCTACGGGCTGCCGCTGCGCGACCCGGCGCTCCTCGACGTCCCCGGCCCGAACGCGTTCGGCCACCCCGTCCAGGTCTCCGACCCGCTCGGCTGCGACCGCTTCACCGCCCGCACCGTCACCGGTCTCGACCCCGACGCGCGCTCCCCCATCTGGCTCAAGCGACGGCTGCAGAAGGTCGGCATGCGCCCGATCTCCCTCGCCGTCGACGTCACCAACTACGTGATGATGGAGCTGGGCCAGCCGCTGCACGCCTACGACCGCTCCCTCGTCCAGGGCACCATCGGCGTGCGCCGGGCCGAGGAGGGCGAGAAGATCGTCACCCTCGACGGCGTCACGCGGAAGCTGCACGCCGAGGACCTGGTGATCACCGACGAGCGCGGCCCCATCGGCCTCGCCGGAGTCATGGGCGGCGCCGACACCGAGATCGCGGACCACGACGCTGCCGAGAACGGAGGGAACGCCTCCACCGACGTCGTCATCGAGGCCGCCCACTTCGACCAGGTCGCCATCGCGCGGACCGCCCGCCGGCACAAGCTGTCGTCGGAGGCGTCCCGCCGCTTCGAGCGCGGCGTCGACCCGCTGGCCGCGGCCGCCGCCGCCCAGCGCACCGTCGACCTGCTCGTGCTCCTCGCGGGCGGCACCGCCGACGCGGGCGTCACCGCGGTGATCGCCCCCTCCGCGCCGCACACCATCACCGTCCCGGCGGACCACCCGGACAAGGTCGCGGGCGTCCACTACGGTCGCGAGACCGTCGTACGCCGCCTTCAGGAGGTCGGCTGCGACGTCTACGGGACGGACGACCTGATCGTCACCGTGCCGTCCTGGCGGCCCGACCTCGCCGAGGTCAACGACCTCGCCGAGGAGGTCATCCGCCTGGAGGGCTACGAGAACCTGCCCTCCACCCTGCCCAAGCCGCCCTCGGGCCGCGGCCTGACCCACCGGCAGCGGCTGCACCGCCGGGTCGGCCGCGCGCTGGCCGGCGCCGGATACGTCGAGGCGCCGAACTACCCGTTCATCGGCGAACAGGTCTTCGACCAGCTCGGTCTGGACGCGGACGACCCGGCCCGCCGTGTCGTCAGGCTGACCAACCCGCTCAACGACGAGGAGCCCGCGCTCCGTACGTCGCTGCTGCCGGGCCTGCTCGGCGCGCTGCGGCGCAACGACGGCCGGGGCACGCACGACCTCGCCCTGTTCGAGACCGGGCTGGTCTTCCTCCCCCGCGAGGAGCAGCGCGTCGCCGTCGCGCCGCCGGTCGACCGCCGGCCAACCGACGAGGAGATCGCGGCACTGAACGCCGCGCTGCCCGAGCAGCCGCGCCATGTCGCCGTGGTCGTCGCCGGGGCCCGTGAGCAGGCCGGCTGGTGGGGCCGGGGCCGTCCGGCCGACTGGGCCGACACCGTCGAGGCGGGCCGTGCCGTCGCTCGCGAGGCCGGCGCCGAGCTGATCGTCCGCAAGGGCCAGTACGGCCCCTGGCACCCGGGCCGGTGCGCCGAGCTCGTGATCGTCGCGGACGGCACCGAGCGGGTCGTCGGGCACGCCGGTGAGCTGCACCCCCGTTTGCTCAAGGCGCTCGGGCTGCCGGCCCGTACCGCCGCGATGGAGCTCGACCTGGACGCCGTGGAGCGGGTGGGGGACAGCACCCCGCAGGCGCCGGGCATCTCCTCGTTCCCGGTGGCCACGCAGGACGTCGCGCTCGTGGTCGACGCGTTCGTGCCGCACGCCGACGTGGAGGCCGCGCTGCGCGAGGGGGCGGGCGAGCTGCTGGAGGGCATCCGGCTGTTCGACGTCTACGAGAACGCGGAGCAACTCGGTGACGGGCGAAAGTCGCTGGCGTACGCGCTGCGGTTCCGTGCCGCGGACCGGACGCTGACCGTGGACGAGGCCTCGGCGGCCCGGGACGCGGCGGTCGCCCTCGCGGGCGAGCGCACGGGCGCGGTGCTGCGGAGCTAGGCGAGTCAGGAGGGCGGGGGACTGGGCTTCGTCGGGCGGCCGCGGGTGGTTCGTGGCTGGTCGGGGCAGTTCCCCGTCCCCTGGACGGTGGCTTCGCCGCCGGTCCAGGGGCGCCCGGGGTCAGTCACCTCACTCGTTCGAGTGAGAATCCCGAGCGGACTCCCCTGACGGCGCGGGTGATGGACAGAATCGGACCGGCCCCGCTGGGGCCTACGCGCTGTCCGGGCCTGATGGGGGGCCAACGGCATGATTCGAGTCAGGGCTGGCCTTCCTCGGGGGACACGGTTCCGAGGACGCGGGCTGTTCGGTCGGCGGTCCGCCCGTGTCGGGGCGCGGACCGCCGGTGGTGCCGTGTGCCTCATGGCCGGCACCGGGCTGCTGCTGCACGCCAGGCGGGCGATGCTGCGGGAGGCACGGCAGGCCCGTGAGGCCGCGG
This sequence comes from Streptomyces sp. NPDC057438, assembly GCF_042802995.1. Lineage (NCBI taxonomy): Bacteria > Bacillati > Actinomycetota > Actinomycetes > Kitasatosporales > Streptomycetaceae > Streptomyces > Streptomyces sp. NPDC057438. The sequence goes on along the minus strand of NZ_JBHVDD010000101.1, from coordinate 26,195 downwards.
ACGCCGTGCGGAGCGCGCTGCTGAGGCCGCTGCCCGCGCGGATCGACGGACTGGCCACCGCCGCCGCGCTGCTCTCCGCCGACCGGGGCGCGAGGGCCGGCGGCGACCTGTACGAGGTGATCTCCACCGAGCACGGCGTACGGGTGGTGATCGGCGACGTGCGCGGGCACGGCATCGCCGCCGTCGGGACCGTCGCCGCCGTGCTGGCCGGCTTCCGCGAGGCCGCCCATGACGAGGCCGAGCTCGCCGGGGTCCTCGCCCGCCTCGACCGTTCCCTCGCCCGGCATCTGCGCGACCGTGACCGCGCCCGTGCCGGGAACATCGAGGACGCCGAGGACGCCGAGGACTTCGTGACCGTCCTCCTCCTGGAGATCGCCCCCGACGGTGCCCTGCACGCCCTGAACTGCGGGCATCCCTGGCCGTACCTGCTCGGCGTGGGCCGGGCGACACCGGTCGCCCGCGCCGACCCCATGCCCCCGCTCGGGCTCTTTCCACTGCCCGCCGAACTCCCGGTCACCGCCTGCGGCCGACTCCTCCCGGGCGAGACCCTGTTCCTGCACACGGACGGCGTGGAGGACGCCAGGGACAGCCAGGGCCGCTTCTTCCCCCTGGCGGCCGCGCTGAGGGAAGCCGTACGCGGCCGGCCCATTTCCCCCCGAACCGTCCTGCGGGCCGTGTTCTGGCAACTCCTGCGCCACACGGGAGGACGGCCCAAGGACGACATCGCGATACTGCTCCTGCGCAACGAACGCCCGATGATCCGCAGGGCCGCGGGCCCGCACGGATCCGCGGCTCCGCCGCGGGGCGCGATCAGCCACGACGCATCCGAGGTCGACAACCCACCGGTCGCCCCCACTCCGTAGTCGCCCGCGACCCGCACGGCCGGGGCCACCGCACTGTACGAGGGGGAGCCGGCGGCCCGGCCGGCCTCTTGCGAGGCATGTCAGTCAACCGGTCCGGCACTCTCCGCGACAGCGCGCGCACCGTCCGAATCCGGGCGTTCCCTTCACACCCCGTGTGAAAGCGGAGGCGCTACGCTGCGATGCGCCGGCACCGAGCCACCGGAGGGCCTCCATGCAGCCCAACACCCTGCTCGACGCGATCCTCGACGAGGCCGGCATCTCCCACGCCGGTCTCGCCGCCCACGTCAACCAGGCGGGGCGGGCCCGGGGGCTCGCCCTGCGCTACGAACACACCGCCGTGGCCCGGTGGTTGAAGGGGCAGCGACCGCGCGGCCAGGTGCCCGACCTGATCTGCGAGGTTCTCGCCGGACGGCTGCGCCGGACGGTCACCCTCGACGACATCGGGCTCGGCGTGCCCGGTGAGCCGGTCGCCCCGCACGGTGCCGGGCTCTCCGGTTTCGTGGAGCGCGCCACCGCGCTGTGGCGCTCCGACGAGCAGCAGCGCCCGCACGTTCTCGGTGCCCCCGCCGTCACCGGCACGCCGGCCGTGATGCCGGTCTGGGAGTGGGAGAACCCGCCGGAGGACGTCGACGTGTCCCGGGGCGGGCACCATCAGGTGAGCATGGCCGACATCGAGATGATGCGGGCGGCCCGTGCGCACTACGAGCAGATGTACCGCAAGGCCGGCGGTGTCGCCACGCGCACCCGGATCGTCGGGTTCCTCAACGCGGAGGCCGCGCCGCTGCTGCGGGGCAGCTACACCGATGCCACCGGACGCCAGTTGCACCGGGCCACCGGGGGGCTGGTGGCCATCGCCGGGATCTGCGCGTACGATTCCGACGCCCACGGGCTGGCCCAGCGGTACTTCCACCAGGCGCTGCGGCTGGCGAAGGCCAGCGGGGACCGGGGGCTGGGCGCCTATGTGATCGCGCTCCTCGTCAACCAGTCGCTGTTCATGCGGGAGCACCGGCAGGCCGTCGCCTTCGCCGAGGCGGCGCTGCGCACCGCCGGCCGGCACATCACTCCCGCCCTCTCCTCCGACCTCTACGCGATGCAGGCGAAGGCGTACGCACACCTGGGCGACGGTACGAGTGCCCTGTCCTGCATCCGGCGGGCCGAGCAGGCCGCCGAGCACATCCGGCGCGGGCATGAACCCGATGAGACCGGCTATGTCCAGCCCGGCCTGGTGAACGTACAGGTGGCGGAGGCGCTGCTCAGTCTCGGCGATCTGTCGGCCGCGGCGGAGCACGCGGCGGCGGCCGTCGGCAGCCCGGCGCACGACCGGGGGCGGGTGCACCGGCTCGCGATGCTCAGCCAGATCGAGCTGCGACAGGGCAACGCGGACAAGGCGGTGGCCACCGCCGTGGAAATGGCCGAGCGAGCACGGGGAATGGAGTCCATGCGCCTGCGCGACAGACTGCGGGCGGTGCGCGAGCACCTCGTGCGCAGCGGCTGCGCGGGGACCTCCGAGGCCGCCGAACTCATCGACGGAGCACTGCGCGTACCGATCTGACGCTGTGCCCGGGGCGCGGCCGTGCACCGGCTGTGCGCCTGCTGTCAGCGAGCTCCTGCTGCGATATTGCCACTTACTCGGCGGAAGGTGGCAGAACCATGCAGTGGGCGAAACAGAGCGAACAAACTGTGTATTCGAACCGCTGGTTCAGCGTCAATCTCGCAGATGTCGCGTTGCCGGACGGGCGACGCCTCGATCACTTCCTGATACGGCTGCGGCCCGTGGCCGTGGCCACCGTGATCAACGAGGCCAACGAGGTGCTGCTGCTGTGGCGGCACCGCTTCATCACCGACAGCTGGGGGTGGGAGCTCGCGGCGGGCGTCGTCGAGGACGGCGAGGCCGTCGCCGAGGCAGCCGCCCGTGAACTGGAGGAGGAGACAGGATGGCGGCCGGGACCCCTGCGCCACCTGATGAGCGTGGAGCCGTCCAACGGGCTCACCGACGCCCGGCACCACATCTACTGGGCCGACGAGGGCGCGTACGTCGGTCATCCGGTGGACGACTTCGAGTCGGACCGCAGGGAATGGGTTCCCCTCAAGCTCGTGCCCGACATGGTCGCCCGCGGCGAGGTCCCGGCCGCCAACATGGCGGCCGCCCTGCTCCTGCTGCACCACCTGCGTCTCGGGCAGGACGCCAGGCCCTGAGCCCCGGGCGTCCCGCCCTCCGGACCTAGCGGCCCAGCGCCTGCCAGATGGACACCACCAGGGCGCCCAGGGCCGTGAGGGCCGCCACCGCGGGCAGGGGCCAGCGGGCGTGCTCCAGGGTGACGACCCGGGTGTTCAGGTCGTCCAGTTCCTTGGCGCTCTGTTCGGCGCGGTGGCTCAGCAGGGTCAGCCCTCCTTCGACGCGTGTGTGCGCCACATCCAGGCGGCGGCGTAACTCTGCGAGTTCGCCGTGGTGCACGGGATGCTCGGGGTCGATGGCCACGAGTCGGCTCCTCTCTGTAGTCGTCCCATCCCTTGCATGCGCACGTGAAGTCAACTCGCCTGGTGGACGAGTGGGGAGAGTGTGCGAACGGCATATGCGTGTCCGCCGCGCACACGGTGTGTGAATGCGACGGGCCCGGCACCTTTCCAGGTGCCGGGCCCGTGGGGCACGAGACGGGCTGACCGTCCGTAGTCAGGCGTACGAGTAGAAGCCGGAGCCCGACTTCCGGCCGAGCCGTCCCGCGTCCACCATGCGCTGGAGCAGCGGGGGAGCGGCGTACAGCGGCTCCTTGTACTCCTCGTACATGCTGTTGGCGATGGAGACGATGGTGTCCAGGCCGATCAGGTCGGAGAGCTTCAGCGGCCCCATCGGATGCGCGCAGCCCAGCTCCATGCCGTTGTCGATGTCCTCGCGGCCCGCGATGCCCGACTCGAACATCCGGATCGCGGAGAGCAGGTACGGCACGAGCAGCGCGTTGACGACGAAGCCCGAGCGGTCCTGGGCGCGCACGGCGTGCTTGCCGAGCACCTTCTCCGCGAACAGCTGCGCCCGGCTGAGCGTGCCCTCGGAGGTGGTGAGGGCCGGGATCAGCTCGACGAGCTGCTGCACCGGGGCCGGGTTGAAGAAGTGGATGCCGATGACGTGGTCGGGCCGCGAGGTGGCGACCGCGAGCTTCACCAGTGGGATCGAGGAGGTGTTGGAGGCGAGGATCGCGTCCGGGCGGGTCACCACCTGATCGAGCACCTGGAAGATCTGGGTCTTCACCTGCTCGTTCTCCACCACCGCCTCGATGACGAGGTCACGGTCGGCGAACTCGCCGAGGTCGGTGGTGAAGCCGAGGCGCGCCTGCGTCGCGTCCCGCTCCGCCTCGGTGATCTTGCCTCGCTCCGCCGCCTTGGACAGGGAGTTGAACAGCCGGGTACGGCCGATCTCCAGAGCTTCGCCGCTGGTCTCGGCGACCTTCACGTCCAGTCCGGCGCGGGCGCACACCTCGGCGATGCCCGCTCCCATCTGGCCGCAGCCCACGACTCCGACTCGTGCGAGATCTCCCGTCGGGAAGTCCGTCACATCGTCCCTTTCACTGGTCCACGTGCCTGGCAGATACCCCTGGTTCGGTCCTGCGCCAAACCCGCACGTTACCCGTGACGTCTACTGATCAGTATTCCGGGTGCCCGTGGAAGGCTGGCCGGGACCGGTCCGCGACGCCGCGGACACGCGGGAAGCGGGACGCGGAGGTACGGCGATGCATCGGAAGCCACGCATGTCACGACGGACGTTCTGGGCGACCGCGGCGGCGACACTGGTGGCGGCCGGCGGTGCGGCCGCCGGTACCGCCATCGCCGGCGGGGAGCCCCGCCCCCACCACAGGGCGGCCGAGGGCGAGATGCGCGGCATGTGGCTGGCCAGCGTGCTCAACCGGGACTGGCCCTCCGCACCCGGACTGCCCGCCCGCGAACAGCGTGCCGAACTCCTCACCCACCTCGACACCGCCGTGGCCCGCCGCCTCAACGCGGTGATCTTCCAGGTCCGTCCCACCGCCGACGCGCTCTGGCCCTCCCCGCACGAGCCCTGGTCCCAGTACCTCACCGGTACCCAGGGCAAAAACCCCGGCTGGGACCCCCTCGGCACGGCGGTCGAGGAGGCCCACGCCCGGGGCCTGGCACTGCACGCCTGGTTCAACCCGTACCGGATCGCCGTCCACCCCGACCCGAGCCGTCTCGTCGCCTCGCACCCGGCCCGGAGGAACCCCGGCTGGGTCGTCCCCTACGGCGGCAAGCTCTACTACAACCCCGGCCTGCCCGCCGTCCGTGCCTTCGTGCGCGAGGCCATGCTCGACGCCCTGCGGAAGTACCCGGTCGACGCCGTGCACTTCGACGACTACTTCTATCCGTACCCGGTGGCCGGCCAGGTCTTCGGCGACGACGCGGCGTACGACCGGTACGGCGGGAGCTTCCCCAACCGCGCCGCCTGGCGGCGCGACAACATCGACCGGCTGGTCCGGGAGACCGCCGCGGAGATCAAGGTGATCCGCCCCGGCACCCAGTTCGGGATCAGCCCCTTCGGGGTGTGGCGCAACGCCGAGACCGACGAGCGGGGCTCGGACACGCGGGCCGGCGTGCAGACGTACGACGATCTGTACGCGGACACCCGGACCTGGGTCCGGGAGAACTGGATCGACTACATCGTTCCGCAGCTGTACTGGAACATCGGCTTCGCCGCCGCCGACTACGCCGCGCTGCTGCCCTGGTGGGCGGAGACCGCCCGGGGCAGCGGGACGCGACTGTACATCGGGGAGGCCCTGTACAAGGCGGGCGACCCGGCGCAGCCCGCGGCCTGGCAGGACGCGGGCGAACTCTCCCGCCACCTCACCCTCGCCAAGGAGCACACAGAGGTGCGGGGGCACATGTTCTTCTCCGCCAAGGAGGTCGAAGAAGACAAGATCGGGGCCATGGCACGCGTGGTCGCCGACCACTACCGGCGGCCGGCGGAACCACCGCGCTGACGGGGCCGGGGGCTCCGGCCGGAAGAACGGGTGAGGCGGGCGTGGACCCGTTACCTCGGGTCCCCGGGGTGTCGGACGACCGTGTCCGGGCCCGGGGACATCAGTGCCTCGTGCCCGTCGTCCTCGAACCGGACCCGGTAGGGCGGGTTACCGTCCTGGCCTAGCACTTCCAGGACCTGCGCGGTCCGGTCGTGGTGCCCGACGGTCCTGCCGTGCACCAGCAGGGTGTCGCCTACGGCTGCCTGCATCGGGGGCCTCCTCGTCTCGCACGGGTGTGGCGTTCCGTGACCGCGGTCCGGTGCGGGCGGCGCCGGTCGGACCGGTGTGTGCGACGGGTTCCCGGACTTCCTCAGGCGGAGGAACGCTGGGTGACCGCGATGCAGACCAGTACGGCGGCGGCCGTCAGGGGAGCGGCCGGGGTGAGCTGCTCGCCCAGGAGCAGCACCGACCACACCAGTGTGAGCAGCGGCTGCGCCAGTTGCAACTGGCTGGCCTTCGGTATGCCGATCGCCGCCATGCCCCGGTACCACACCACGAGCCCCAGGAACTGGGACCCGGCCGCCACCCACAGCAGCCCGGCCACGCCGTGCGCGCTCAGCTGGACCGGCTCGTGGGACAGGGCCAGCAGGGCGCCCGCCACGCTCAGCGGCAGACACAGCACCAGGGCCCAGCCGATGACCTGCCAGCCGGGCATCACCCGGGCCAGCCGGCCGCCCTCGGTGTAGCCGGCCGCGCAGACCAGCAGGGCGGCGAAGAGATACAGGTCGGCGGCGGTCAGGGCGCCGCCGCTCTGCGTCACGGTGAAGGCGATGACGGCGGCCGCCCCGGCGAGGGCGGCGGTCCAGAAGGTGCGCGAGGGGCGCGTGCCCATGCGCAGCGCCGAGAACAGCGCCGTCGTCAACGGCAGCAGGCCGACCACCACGGCGGCGTGCGCGGTGGTCGAGGTCCGCAGCGCGAGCGTGGTCAGCAGCGGGAAGCCCAGGACGACGCCGGCGGCCACCACCGCGAGCCCCGCCCAGTGCCGGCGGGCGGGCGGCCGTACCCGCAGGGCCAGCAGACAGCTCCCCGCGATGACGGCGGCGAGGACGCTGCGCACGGCGACGAGCGAGAAGGGGCCGAAGCTCTCCAGACCCCAGGCGGTGGCCGGGAAGGTGAGGGAGAAGGCAGTGACGCCGAGGGCGGCCTGGAGGGTGCCGCCCGCGCGGGTGCGGGGGACGGCCGCGCCGGCGCCGGACGGCAGGGTCCCGGCGTCGGCCGGTCGTGGCTCGGCGGGTACCGGTCGCGATCCGCCGGCCTCCGGTCCGCCGTCCACCGCTACTGAACGATGAGCGATAGCGCTACTCTTAACTCTCATGCACGAGCGTAGCAGTGGTGCGGAACTGGCGGAACAGCTCAGGAAGGAGTTGGACCGCTACTCACCCGGAGGAAAGCTGCCATCGAGCCGGGCGCTTGTCGAGCGCTTCAGGGTGAGCCCGGTGACCGTCTCGCGCGCCCTGGCGCACCTCGCCGCCGAGGGGCTCGTGGTGACCCGGCCCGGGGCGGGCGCCTTCAAGGCGCGGCCGCGCGAGAGCGCGGCGCCGGCGGGGGACACCTCCTGGCAGGAGGTCGCGCTGAGCGCGGACGGCAGCGCCGAGCCGTCACCCCGCACCGTGGACGCCTCCGGGGTGCTGGTCTCCCTCGCCTCTCCGCCTCCCGGCGTGATCGAGTTCAACAGCGGCTATCTGCACCCCTCCCTGCAGCCGGAGCAGGCCATGGGCGCGGCCCTGTCGCGCGCCGGGCGGCGGCCCGGAGTGTGGGCCCGGCCGCCGGTCGAGGGGGTGCCCGAACTGCGGGAGTGGTTCGCGCGGAGCATCGGCGGGGCGATCACCGCCGCCGAGGTGATCGTCGCGGCCGGCGGCCAGTCCGCCCTGACCACCGCCCTGCGCGCCCTCGCGCCGCCCGGAGCGCCGGTGCTCGTCGAATCGCCCACCTATCCGGGCATGCTGGCGATCGCGCGGGCTGCCGGGCTCCGGCCGGTGCCCGTGCCGGTGGACGCGGACGGGGTCAGGCCCGCCCTGCTCGCCGACGCGTTCAGGGCCTCCGGCGCCCGGGTCTTCGTCTGCCAGCCGCTCTTCCAGAACCCCACCGGCGCCGTCCTCTCGGTGGAGCGCCGGGGCGAGGTGCTGCGGATCGCCCGCGGGGCGGGGGCCTTCGTCGTGGAGGACGACTTCGTCCGCCGGCTCGTGCACGAGGACGCCGGCCCCCTGCCCGCGCCCCTGGCGGCCGAGGACCCCGACGGCGTGGTCGTGCACGTCTCCTCGCTCACGAAGGCCACCTCGCCCAGCTTCCGGGTGGGTGCCCTGGCCGCCCGGGGGCCGGTCCTGGAACGGCTGCGGGCCATCCAGGTCGTCGACACCTTCTTCGTCCCGCGCCCCCTCCAGGAGGCGGCCCTCGAACTCGTCGGCTCCCCCGCCTGGCCCCGGCATCTGCGGGCGGTCTCCCGGGAGTTGCGCAACCGCCGGGACGCGCTCACCACCGAGCTGCGGATGCGCCTGCCCGAACTCGCGCTGCCCCACATCCCCTCCGGCGGCTACCACCTGTGGCTGCGCCTGCCCGACGGCACCGACGAGCCGGCCCTGGTCGCCGGGGCCCTGCGCGCGGGTGTCGCCGTCACCCCCGGCCGCCCCTACTTCAGCGCGGAACCCCCGGCCGGACACCTGCGGTTGAGCTTCGCGGGCGTCGCGGGGGCCGGGGAGATCGCGGAAGGGGTACGGCGGCTGGCGACGGCCGTAAACGGTTCGACAGCAGGCCTCTGACCTGCGAACGTCCAGCCATGAACGACGATGCCGCCCTCCCCGGGGGCTACGAGATGTCCGACGACCCCGCCCGCCTGGACGTGGCACGGATCCACCACTGGCTGTCCACCGACGCGTACTGGGCCCTCGGCCGCCCCCGTGAGAAGCTGGAGAGCGCGATCCGCGGATCCCTCAACTTCGGGGTGTACGAGGAGGGTTCGGGGCAGCAGGTCGCGTACGCCCGGGTGGTGACCGACCGGGCCACGTTCGCCTGGCTCTGCGACGTGTACGTCGACCCGTCGGTGCGCGGGAAGGGGCTGGGCACCGCCATGGTCGCGGCCGTCCGCGACCACCTGCGGCCGTACGGGCTGCGGCGCGTCCTGCTCGCCACGCACGACGCGCACGGGGTCTACGCCAAGCTCGGGTTCGAGCCGCTCGCCGAGCCCGACCGCTGGATGGCGCTGGTGTCCGAGTGAGGGCCAAGGGCGGGGACGACTGCTTCGGGTGCGCGCCGCTATACCCCTGGTAACTCCTGAGTAACGCCTCTTGACCTGCGCAGTCTCCCGTTCCACCATCGCCGCATGCCACTTCGGGTCACGTTCGTCGCCGCCGCGCGCTGCTCCTCGCTGCTCGCGGAACGTTTCGAGGACGACCGGCCGCTGGACCAGGCCGGCTGGGACGAAGTACAGCGCGCCGCCCATGAGCTGGTGCCCCTGGCGGCGGCCGAGCTGCGCTACTGCTCGCCCACACCCCGCAGCCGGGCCACCGGGGACGCCCTCGGCTACGCCCCGCTGGCCCAGCCCGCGCTGCGGGACTGCGACATGGGCCGCTGGCGCGGTTTCACCCTCGGCGAGGCCATGGCGCGTGAGCCCTCGGCGGTGGACGCCTGGCTCGCCGACCCCCGCTCCACACCGCACGGCGGGGAGTCGCTGATCACCTTCATCTCCCGCATCGGCGGCTGGCTGGAGACCCGGCCCGCCGAGGAAGGGTGCCGGATCGTCGCCGTGGCCGAGCCGTCCGTCCTGCGCGCCGCCCTGGTCTACGCGCTCAAGGCGCCGCCGTCGTCGTACTGGAACATGGACGTCGGCCCCCTGTCGACGGTCACGGTCGCGGGTCACGCGGGCCGCTGGAACCTGCGGCTGGGCGCCGCGCGGTAGACGGGCGCCGGCTTCTCAGCGTGCGCGCTCGCGAGTCAGGTCGGTGACCAGGAGCTGGTCCTTCGCGGGGCCGCCGACCCGCCAGCGCGTCCGCCAGTGGTCCTCGCCGTGGACCTCGAACTCGCCCCGGTAGAGATCGGCGGCGCACGGATGGTCCGTGCGCCAGTGGCCGGTGGTCAGGTCCAGGTCGTGGAAGGGGCGGCCGTCGCCGAAACGGACGTCCACCGCGCCGGGGGTGGAGCCCGGCAGGAAGCGCAGGGTGCGTTCGGCGGGGCGGGGGACGCCCTGCCACACGAAAGTTCCGGTCTCCCGGTGGAGCAGCCCACCGTCGTTCAGCGGGCTGAAAACGGTTCTGCCCGTGAACACCCCCTCGGCCCCGCTCGTGAGGTCCCGCACGGATCGCAGGACCCGCCAGCCGCCGGAGAGATACGCCAGCGCATCGTGAACTGGCAGGAAATCGCCCATCCGTCCTTCACTTCCGACACTTTCGGTACCGCGCGACCCGTTGACGCCCATCTGGTCACCTCCCTATCTTGCCGTTCGATGTGCTGATCATTGTCTGATATTTCGAACAACTCCCTGTCCCTCATGCCCCCATACCCCCACCCCGAGCCGCGGAGTATTCATGTCACGCAGCACCCGCGCCCGTTGGCGAGTCGGTCTCACCGCCACCGCCCTCGTGACGACGGCCGCCCTGATCCCGGCGCCCGCGCACGCCGAGGACGTCACCGACTACGCGATCACCGTCGACCCCTCCACCGAGGGCGCGACGATCGACGACACGATGTACGGCGTCTTCTTCGAGGACATCAACCGGGCCGCCGACGGCGGTCTGTACGCCGAGCTGGTGCAGAACCGGTCCTTCGAGTACTCGACCGCCGACAACCGCGCCTACACCCCCCTCACCTCCTGGGCCGTCGACGGCACCGCCCGGGTCGTGAACGACGCCGGCCGGCTCAATGAACGCAACCGCAACTACCTGTCCCTGGGCGCTGGTTCGGCCGTCACCAACGCCGGCTACAACACCGGGATCCGCGTCGAGAAGGGCGAGCGGTACGACTTCTCCGTGTGGGCACGCGCCGACAGCCGTACGACGCTGACCGTCTCCCTCCAGGACGCGGACGGCGCCCTCGCCGAGGCCGCCGAGGTCACGGTCAAGGGCGGCTGGGCCAAGTACAAGGTCCGCCTGCGGGCGACGCGGACCAGCTCCGACGGCCGGCTGACCGTCGCCACCGCGGGTGCCGCCGCCCTCGACGAGGTCTCCCTCTTCCCGCGCGACACCTACAAGGGCCACAAGAACGGTCTGCGCGAGGACCTCGCCGAGAAGATCGCCGCACTTGAGCCCGGTTTCGTCCGCTTCCCCGGCGGCTGTCTCGTCAACACCGGTTCCATGCAGGACTACAGCGCGGCCTCGAACTGGGAGCGCCAGCGCTCCTACCAGTGGAAGGACACCATCGGCCCCGTCGAGCAGCGCGCCACCAACTCCAACTTCTGGGGCTACAACCAGAGTTACGGGCTCGGCTACTACGAGTACTTCCAGTTCTCCGAGGACATCGGCGCGATGCCGCTGCCCGTGGTGCCCGCCCTGGTCACCGGCTGCGGCCAGAACCGGGCCACCGAGGACGAGGCCCTGCTCCAGCGGCACATCCAGGACACCCTCGACCTCATCGAGTTCGCCAATGGCCCCGTGACCAGCGAGTGGGGCGCCAAGCGCGCCGAGATGGGCCACCCGGAACCCTTCCACCTCACCCACCTCGCCGTCGGCAACGAGGAGAACCTGCCGAACGAGTTCTTCGCCCGCTTCCAGAAGTTCCGGGCCGCCATCGCGGCGAAGTACCCCGACATCACGGTGATCTCGAACTCCGGCCCCGACGACACGGGAGCCACCTTCGACACCGCGTGGAAGCTGAACCGCGACGCCGGCGTCGACATGGTCGACGAGCACTACTACAACAGCCCCCAGTGGTTCCTCCAGAACAACGACCGCTACGACTCCTACGACCGCGGCGGCCCGAAGGTCTTCCTCGGTGAGTACGCCTCCCAGGGCAACGCCTTCAAGAACGCCCTCTCCGAAGCCGCGTTCATGACCGGCCTGGAGCGCAACGCCGACATCGTGAAACTCGCCTCCTACGCACCGCTCCTCGCCAACGAGGACTACGTGCAGTGGAGCCCCGACATGATCTGGTTCAACAACCGGGCCTCGTGGAACTCCGCCAACTACGAGATCCAGAAGCTTTTCATGAACAACGTCGGCGACCGCGTGGTCCCGTCGACGGCCACCGGCACCCCCGCGCTCTCCGGCCCCATCACCGGAGCCGTGGGCCTGTCCACCTGGGCGACGACGGCGGCGTACGACGACGTGAAGGTGACCGCGGCCGACGGCACCAGCCTGCTCACCGACGACTTCGGCGGTGACGCCTCGAAGTGGACCCACACCGGCAGGGGCAGCTGGAGCATCCAGGACGGGCAGTACACCCAGACCGACGTGGCCGCCGAGAACACCATGGTGTCGGCCGGGGACACCGCCTGGCACGACTACGACCTGAAGGTGAAGGCCACCAAGAAGGCGGGCAAGGAGGGCTTCCTCGTCGCCTTCGGCGTCAAGGACACCGGAAACTACTACTGGTGGAACCTCGGTGGCTGGAACAACACCACCAGCGCGGTCGAGCAGGCGGTGGACGGCGGCAAGTCCTCGCTGATCTCCAAGCCGGGCACGATCGAGACGGGCCGTGCCTACGACGTCGAGGTCAAGGTGCGCGGGCGCAAGGTGACCCTGCTGCTCGACGGCAAGGAGTGGGGCAGCTTCACCGACGACAAGCCGGCCGAGCCGTTCCGCCAGGTCGTGACGCGGGACGCAAAGACCGGTGAGCTGATCGTCAAGGTCGTCAACGCGCAGTCGTCGGCGGCGCGTACGTCCATCGACCTCGGGACCGCGCGGGTGCGTTCCACCGCCCACGTGACCACGTTGACGGCGGCGCCGGAGGCGGTGAACACGGAGACGGCCACACCGGTCGCGCCGGCGAGGTCCACGTTCGGCGGGGTGGCCGAGAAGTTCAGCTACACCTTCCCGGCGAACTCCGTGACGTTCCTGCGGATCAAGAAGCGATGAGGGGACCGGGGCCCCTGCGCGGCCGGGAGCGGTGAGGAGGCCGCGGACCCGGTGGGTCTAGGAGCGGCGGCGGGGTTTCCCGGTCCTGCCGCCGCTCCTGGCGTTCCTGCCGCCGGACGAGCCGCCCCGGGGGGCGCGAGCGGCCGGCTTGCCCGTGCCGGTGCGCTGGGGCTTCTTCGGTGGCTTCTTCTCCTCCGGTGGCTTCACGCGGCCGCGTGAGCTGTTGACCGTACGGCCCCGGACGATGCCGATGAAGTCCTCGACCAGGTCGGTCGTCGCCTCCTGCGGCCAGGACAGGGCGACGCGGGATTCGGGGGCGTCCGCGACCGGGCGGTAGGTGAGGTCCTTGCGGTGGTGGAGTCGGGCCAGCGACTGGGGGACGACGAGCAGCCCGATCCCGGCCGCCACCAGCTCGATCGCGTCCGCCGTGGTCGCGGGACGCTCGAACGCCGGCTCTCCCGGCGGCCGCTCCCAGCCGAGGGTGTCGTCGAGAGGATGCAGGACGACCTCGTCCGCCAGGTCCCCGGTGGTCACCTCGTCGACCGCCGCGACCACGTGGTCCTTGGGGACGACGACGACCGTGGTCTCGGTGTAGAGGGGGATCGCGCTGAGATCGTCACGGTCCACCGGCAGCCGTACGAGACCGGCGTCGGCGCCGCCGTCCCGCAGCACGCCGAACGCCTCGGCGGGGGAGACCTGGAGGAGGGTCAGGGGGACGTCGGGCAACCGCTCGTTCCAGATCCGCACCCACTTGGTGGGCGTCACTCCCGGGACGTACGCGAGCCGGAACGAAGGGGATGCTTCCGAGCCTGTCACAGCACCAGGCTAACGGGCCGGGACACGGGCCCGGTCATCGCGGGCGGTGAACCGGGGGCGGTCGTGGTCGGCGGTCGTGCACACGGTCGATACCCTTGACCCATGACGTCGCACCAGACCACCCAGACCATGAAGCCCGCCACCGCGGCGAAGAAACTGGGTGTGTACCTCCAGGCCACGCCCGCCGAGTTCCAGGAGGGCGTCGTCACCCGCGCCGAGCTGACCGCGCTCCAGACGAACCCGCCCGCCTGGCTCGAGGAGCTGCGCCGCAACGGCCCGCACCCGCGCCCCGTGGTCGCCGAGAGGCTGGGCGTCTCCATCGCGGGCCTCGCGCGCGGCGGGGTCACCGAGGCCCTCACCACCGAGCAGATCGAGGCCCTCCGGCAGGACGGCCCGGAGTGGCTGCGCAAGGAGCGTGCCACCCAGGCCGAGGTTCGCAAGGAAGGCGCCCGCATCAAGAAGCGCAACGCCGAGCGGGCGGCCCGCTCGGACGACCGCCGTTCCTGACCCGGCCGCCGCTCTCGGCCAGGTCCGGCCCACGGGTCCCGCGACCGGCGGAAATTCGTGAGCCGTCCGGCGGGGGGCCGGGGCAGGATGCCCCCGTGAACCATCTCCTGTGCGGGCTCGCCGCCAATCCGGCGCTGCCGGCCGAGCTGGTCGACCGGCTCGTCGCGCTGGCGGACGACGAGGTCGACCACCACCTCACCGGCCGGGACGACCTCAGCCACGCGCAGACGCTCAGGCTGGCCGGGCGCAGTGAGCTGAACGGTGTGCCCCTGGCGTACCGAGGCCGGTTGACCGCCGCCGACGTCGACCCCACCGCCCAGCCGCGCGTCGCCCTCGCCCTGCTCGACGAGGGCACCGGCGATCCCGCGTGGGCCCGGCTCCTCGTGGCGGATCCGGTGGTCGACCACCGGGAGAGGCTGGCCGCCTGCCCCGGTCTGCCGGCGGACGTGGTGGAGACCCTCGTGGCCGATCAGGACATAGGGGTCGTCGTGGAACTGGCCCGGTGGGCCGCGCCCGACGTGGCCGCCCGACTCGCCCGCCACCCCCATGCCGAGGTCCGCCGGGCGGTGGCGGCCAACGCGTCGGCGCCGCCGGACGTGCTGGCGGCGCTCGTCGGCGGGGAGGGGCTGCCGCCCGCGCGGAACTGCCTGGTCTGCGACCGCGACGCGCCGCCGTTCATGCACGGCCCGGACTGCCCGCGGAGCGACTGCGAGCTGCGGCCGGGCGCCTCCTGTGACGGCTCCCACGAATCCACCGCGCTGGACACCCTGTGGGCGGCCCTGGAGAACCCGGCCACACCGGCGCACGCGGTCGCGGATCTCGCCGACCACCCCTCGGCGGCGCTGCGCCGGGCTCTCGCCGCCCGTCCCGGCCTGCCCCCGCGGACGTACGCCCGGCTCGCCGAGGACCCCACCCCCGGCGTCCGCGCCGAACTCGCCGAGAACCCCGCGCTCGACCGCGCCCTGATGCTCATGTCGGCCGCCGACAGCTCCCCCGACGTGCGGCGTGCCCTCGCGCACAACCCGCGGGTGCCGCTCGACGTGCTCACCCGCGTGGCCACCGGCACCCGGATCGGCGGCACCCTGCTGCCGCGGATCGCCGCGGCAGCGCCCGCCGAGGTGGAGGAGCTGGCGAAGTCGCCGCACGAGGTCGTCCGGATGCTCCTGGCGCGGCGGCGTGATCTGCCGGCCGCGATCGGTGCCAGGCTGGCCGACGACTCCGACGCCAAGGTCGCCGCGTCCGTCGCCGCGCACCCCGGCCTCGGTGCGGAGCGGCTGCGGACCATGGTCGACCGGCACGGTGTCCAGGTCATCGCCCGGGTGGCCGCCAACCCGGACGCCACCCCGGAACTCCTGGAGCACGTCTCCCGGCACAGCCCTCCGGCCCGCAGGGCCCTGCGCGAGATCGCCCGCCATCCCCGTGCGACGGCACCGGCCCTGCTGGCCTGCCTGGCGGACGAGCGGGCGAAACCCCTGGCCGCCGCCCACCCGGCACTCCCGCCGCAGGTCGTCACGGCCCTGCTGACCGACCCCGACCCACAAGTGGCCGAAGCCGCGGCCGCCAACCCCGCGCTCCCGCCCTCCGCGATGCGGAGACTGGCAGCGGAACTGCTGCCCTAGAGGCGGACGGCGGGCGAAGGTCCGGCCGTGTCCGCCGAAAGGCCGTCCGGGCGGGAGCCGCGTCAGGAAGGGGCAGCGTCAGGAACGGGCGCCGCGTCAGGAGCGGGCGAGGACGCAGAACGCGTGGCCCTCCGGGTCCGCCAGGCACCGCCACGGCACATCGCCCTGGCCGACGTCGAGGTCGGTGGCGCCGAGGGCCCGCAGCCGGGTCAACTCCGCCTCGTGGTCGTCGCCGGGGAACCGCAGCAGGTCGAGATGGACGCGGTCCGGCCCGGTCCGAGCGCCGGGCGTACGGAGGAACTCCAGGAACGGGCCGGTGTCCCCGGCGGAGCGCAGCACCGCGTGGTCGTCGCCGGCCTCGCGCAGGGTCCAGTCCGTGGCCGCCTCCCAGAACCGCGCCATGGCCCGCGGATCCACGCAGTCGACCACCACCGCGGCGATCGGTCCGGTGTCGCGGTAGACCTCCCGGGGCTCCAGCACGCAGAAAACGTTGCCCTCCGGGTCGGCGAGGACCGTCCACGGCACCTCGCCCTGGCCCACGTCGGCGGGTGTCGCGCCGAGGGCCAGCAGGCGTTCGACCAGCTCCCGCTGATGCGCCGCGGAGGTGGTGGCAAGATCGAGATGCATTCGGTTCTTCGAAGCCGTCGACCCGGCTTCCGGTACGGCGATGACATCGACCCCCACGCCGACCGGATCACGCCAATCGAAACCGGCGGGCTGGACGGCGGTCGCGCCCGATCCCGAACCGGAGACACTCCAGCCGAGCGCCCGCGCCCAGAACCGGCCGAGCGCCGCATCGTCCACAGCCTTGATGTTCACCTGAACAGGTCGCAGAGCCATGCCGACGATCCTAGGCAACACCCGGTGACCGGATCCGCGCCGAGCCGGGCCGGGAGGGACCCCGCGCTTTTCGGCCGTGCCCCCGTGCGCTGCCTCGACGAAGATTGCATAAACGTGCAGCGAAACGTATAGTCATGCCATCCAGGAGGAGGATTCCATGGCGGCGGTACGTGTGGCGGTGGCGGGAGCGAGTGGTTATGCGGGCGGCGAAGTGCTGCGCCTGCTGCTCGCGCACCCCGAGGTGGAGATCGGTGCGCTGACCGGCAGTTCGAACGCGGGCCGACGGCTGGGCGGGCTCCAGCCGCATCTGCTGCCCCTGGCCGACCGGGTGCTCCAGGAGACGACGCCGGAGGCCCTGGCCGGGCACGACGTCGTGTTCCTCGCGCTGCCGCACGGGCAGTCCGCGGCCGTGGCCGAACAGCTCGGCCCGGAGGTGCTCGTCATCGACATGGGCGCCGACTTCCGGCTCAGGGACCCGGCCGACTGGGAGCGCTTCTACGGCTCGCCCCACGCCGGGACCTGGCCCTACGGCCTCCCCGAACTTCCGGGTGCCCGCGCCGCGCTGGAGGGGTCCAAGCGCATCGCGGTACCCGGTTGCTACCCCACGGCCGTCACCCTGGCCCTGTTCCCGGCGTACGCCGCGGGCCTCGCCGAGAACGAGGCCGTGATCGTCGCCGCCTCCGGCACCTCCGGCGCCGGCAAGGCGCCCAAGACGCACCTGCTGGGCAGCGAGGTCATGGGGTCGATGACCCCGTACGGCGTCGGCGGCGGCCACCGGCACACGCCCGAGGTGATGCAGAACCTCGGCGGTGTCGCCGGCGAGCCGGTCACCGTCTCCTTCACCCCGACCCTCGCCCCCATGTCCCGCGGCATCCTCGCCACGTGCAGCGCCAAGGCGAGGCCCGGCGTCACCGCCGACTCCGTGCGCGCCGCGTACGAGAAGGCCTTCGCCGACGAGCCGTTCGTCCACCTGCTCCCCGAGGGGCAGTGGCCCGCCACGGCGTCCGTCCACGGTTCCAACGCCGTTCAGATCCAGGTCGCGTACGACGAGGCCGCGGGCCGCGTCATCGCGATCAGCGCCATCGACAACCTCACCAAGGGCACCGCCGGTGGCGCCCTCCAGAGCATGAACATCGCCCTCGGACTCCACGAGACGACGGGGCTTTCGACGATCGGAGTCGCACCGTGAGCGTGACGGCAGCCAAGGGATTCTCGGCGGCGGGCATCGCCGCCGGGATCAAGGAGAACGGAAACCCGGACCTGGCCCTCGTGGTCAACCACGGGCCCCGCCTCACCGCCGCGGGCGTCTTCACCTCCAACCGCGTCAAGGCGGCACCCGTCCTCTGGTCCGAGCAGGTGCTGAAGGGCGGCCAGGTCTCCGCCGTCGTCCTCAACTCCGGCGGAGCCAACGCCTGTACGGGCCCGAAGGGCTTCCAGGACACCCATGCGACCGCCGAGAAGGCCGCGGAGGTCCTCGACGGCCACAGCGCGGGCGAGATCGCCGTCGCCTCCACCGGCCTCATCGGCGTACTCCTGCCCATGGACAAGCTGCTCCCGGGCGTCGAGACGGCGGCCGCGCAGCTCTCCGAGCACGGCGGTGAGAAGGCGGCGATCGCCATCAAGACCACCGACACCGTGCACAAGACGTCCGTCGTGACGAAGGACGGCTGGACGGTCGGCGGGATGGCGAAGGGGGCGGGCATGCTCGCGCCCGGACTCGCCACCATGCTCGTCGTCCTGACCACCGACGCCGACCTGGAGAGCGACGTGCTCGACCGGGCCCTGCGGGCCGCCACCCGGGTCACCTTCGACCGCGTCGACTCCGACGGCTGCATGTCCACCAACGACACCGTGCTGCTGCTCGCCTCCGGTGCCTCCCAGGTCACCCCCGGGGAGGAGGAGTTCGCGGAGGCCGTCCGCGCGGTCTGCGACGACCTGGGCCAGCAGCTGATCCGGGATGCCGAGGGCGCCAGCAAGGACATCAGGATCGAGGTCGTGAACGCCGCGACCGAGGCCGACGCCGTCGAGGTGGGCCGCTCCGTCGCCCGCAACAACCTCCTCAAGTGCGCCCTGCACGGCGAGGATCCCAACTGGGGCCGGGTCCTGTCCGCCATCGGCACCACGTCCGCCGCCTTCGAGGCCGACCGGCTCAACGTCGCCATCAACGGCGTCTGGGTCTGCAAGAACGGCGGCGTCGGCGAGGACCGCGACAAGGTCGACATGCGCTACCGGGAGGTCCACATCGTCGCCGACCTCGCCGCCGGGTCCGAGACCGCCACCATCTGGACCAACGACCTCACCGCGGACTACGTCCACGAGAACAGCGCGTACTCGTCATGAGCGGCACGCGGAAGCACACCGCCCTCCCCAAGGCCCAGATCCTCATCGAAGCGCTCCCCTGGCTGACCCGTCACAACGGCAAGACGGTCGTCATCAAGTTCGGCGGCAACGCCATGATCGACGAGGACCTCAAGGCCGCCTTCGCCCAGGACGTCGTCTTCCTGCGGCACGCCGGCCTCAACGTGGTCGTCGTGCACGGCGGCGGCCCGCAGATCAGCGCCGCCCTCGACCGGCACGGCATCGTCAGCGAGTTCAGGGCCGGCCTGCGCGTCACCACCGAGGACGCCATGGACGTCGTCCGCATGGTGCTCGCCGGACAGGTCCAGCGCGAACTGGTCGGCCTGCTCAACCAGCACGGACCGCTCGCCGTCGGACTGACCGGCGAGGACGCCCACACCATCACCGCCACCAGGCACCAGCCCGAGATCGACGGGGAGTTGATCGACATCGGGCGGGTGGGTGAGATCACCGCGATCGACACGGGCGCGATCGAGGCACTGCTCGCCGACGGCCGTATCCCGGTCGTCTCGTCGATCGCCCGTAGCCAGGACGACGGACATGTCTACAACGTCAATGCTGATACGGCGGCTGCGGCACTCGCTGCTGCTCTTGACGCCGAAACCCTCATGGTCCTCACGGACGTCGAGGGCCTCTACGAGGACTGGCCGAACAGCGACGAGGTGATCAGCCGCCTCACCGCCTCCCAGCTGGAGAAGCTGCTGCCGGACCTGTCCTCCGGCATGGTGCCGAAGATGCAGGGCTGCCTGCACGCCGTACGCAACGGCGTCCAGACCGCCCGTGTCATCGACGGCCGGGTCCAGCACTCGATCCTGCTGGAGATCTTCACCGACGAGGGCATCGGCACGATGGTCGTGCCGGACGTGGAACAGGGGGACGCCGTATGACCGCCAACGAGGAGCTGACCCAGCGCTGGCGGGGCTCGCTCATGGACAACTACGGCACCCCGAAGCTCTCGCTCGTCCGCGGGGCGGGCAGCAGGGTGTGGGACGCCGACGGCAAGGAGTACGTCGACTACGTCGGCGGTATCGCGGTCAACGCGCTCGGCCACGCCCACCCGGCGGTCGTCGAGGCCGTCAGCACCCAGATCGCCTCCCTCGGCCATGTCTCCAACCTGTTCGTCGCCCAGCCCCCCGTGGCCCTCGCCGAACGGCTGCTGGAGCTGTTCGGCCGCGACGGCAAGGTTTTCTTCTGCAACTCGGGCGCCGAGGCCAACGAGGCCGCCTTCAAGATCGGTCGGCTCACCGGCCGGACCCACATGGTCGCGACCGACGGCGGCTTCCACGGCCGCACCATGGGCGCGCTCGCCCTCACCGGCCAGCCCGGCAAGCAGACCGGCTTCCACCCGCTGCCCGGTGACGTCACCCACGTCCCGTTCGGCGACGCGCAGGCCCTGGCCGCCGCGGTCACCGAGGAGACGGCCCTCGTCATCATCGAGCCCGTGCAGGGCGAGAAGGGCGTGGTGGTCCCGCCGGCCGGCTATCTGAAGGCGGCGCGGGCCATCACGGCCGCCACCGGCTCGCTGCTCGTCCTCGACGAGGTGCAGACCGGCGTGGGCCGGACCGGGCACTGGTTCGAGTACCAGGCGCACGAGGGCGTCCTGCCGGACGTCGTCACCCTCGCCAAGGGCCTCGGCGGCGGACTGCCGATCGGCGCGACCGTCGCGTTCGGGCGGACCGCCGAGCTGCTGCGGCCCGGACAGCACGGCACCACGTTCGGCGGCAACCCGGTCGCCTGCGCCGCCGGACTCGCCGTCCTGGAGACCATCCGGGCGGAGGGCCTGCTGGAGAACGTCAAGCGGCAGAGCGAGAAGCTGCGCGAGGGCATCGAGTCGCTCGGGGACCCGATGATCGACCACGTCCGCGGCGCGGGCCTGCTGCTGGGTATCGTGCTCACCGAGCCGCTCGCGCCCCTGGCGCAACAGGCCGCACAGGACGCCGGATTCCTGGTGAACGCGCCCGCCCCCGATGTCGTACGGCTGATGCCCGCGCTCAATGTGGCGGACGCGGAGGTGGACGCCCTCCTCCGGGCGCTGCCCGGCATCCTGGGCGCGGCACGGGCGGCACACGAAGCCAGCGGGGACGGACGAGCCGGAGAATGAGACGACGATGAGCCAGGCGCAGGAGCACGACCAGGCGGGGCCCGCCGTGCCGCAGACCCGCACCGCACGCCACCGGCGGATCGTGGACATCCTCAACCGGCAACCCGTGCGGTCGCAGAGCCAGTTGGCGAAGCTGCTGTCCGACGACGGGCTGAACGTCACCCAGGCGACGCTCAGCCGGGACCTGGACGAGCTGAACGCGGTGAAGATCCGCAACACCGACGGCGACCTGATCTACGCGGTACCGAGCGAGGGGGGATTCCGGACCCCCCGGGCGCCGCTGGGAGGGTCGGCCAAGGAGGAGCGGATGCGGCGGCTCTCCGCGGAGCTGCTGATCTCCGCGGAGGCCTCGGCGAACCTGGTGGTGCTCCGGACACCGCCGGGCGCGGCCCAGTTCCTGGCTTCGGCCATCGACCAGGCGGAGCTGCACGACATCCTGGGGACGATCGCGGGCGACGACACGTTGCTGCTGATCAGCCGCGATCCGGTGGGCGGCCAGGCGTTGGCGGACCACCTGCTGAGGCTCGCCCAGAACGGGCACTGAGGGCTGCCGGGGGCGGCTACGGGGAGACCGGGTTCGCGGGGACGCCGGGGGCGGGTGATACGTGGCTGGTCGCGCGGAGAGTGGGGGAAGGGGGGCGCGACGGCACCCCGCAAGCGCCGGTGAGCGAAACCCCGGCCCGACCAGCGACAGCACCGGCCCAGCACCGCCCCGCTCAACCCAGCCGCGCGGCCAGCCCTCCCGTGCAGCGGACCTCGTCGCCCGCCGTGATCAGCAGCGCCTCCGTGTCCTCCAGCGACTCCAGCCAGGCAAGGCCCTCGCGGGACCCCATGGCGAAGGCGGCCGTGGCCCAGCAGTCGGCCCAGGTGAGGCTGGGGGCCACCACCGTCACCGAGACCAGGTCGGTCACCGCGGACTTCCCGGTGCGGGGGTCGACGATGTGCGCGCCCCGCTCGGCCGTGCCGGACGTGGCCACCGCCAGACGGTCCGCGCCGGCGGCGGTGACGACGGCCGCGAGTCCCCCCGGGCGCAGGGGGTCCGCCACGCCGACGCGCCACGGCCGCTCCGGGCCGGGGACACCGCACAACTGGACGTCTCCGCCCCCGTTCACGTTCACCCCGGTCGCCCCGGCCTCGACCAGCAGCCGGGCGGCCCGTTCGGTGGCCCACCCCTTCACGAGCCCGGTCGGGTCGAAGCGGCCCTCGTACGTGGCACTGAACCAGCCACCGCTCGCCCGCTCGGCCTCGGCGCACAGGTCGAGCACCTCGCCGACCTCGGGAGCGCACTCCTCGATCGTCACCTCGCCCCGCGCGAGCCGGGAGATCTGACTCTGTTCGCGGTAGGTGCTGAACACCTCGTTCACGGCGTGGAGTCCGGCCACCGCCTCGTCGAGCGCGGCCCTGACCGCGGCGGGCTCGCCTCCCCGTACGTCGAACGAGAAGACGGTGCCCATGACCTCCTCGGTGTGCCGCAACTGGGCGGGCGCGGGTGCTCCGACGGGTTCGGCCATCGGGTCAGCCCGCCTGGTCCAGGGCGGACTGGAGGGACTGCTTGTAGCCGCCGCTGGTGTATGTGGCGCCCGAGACAGCATCGATGTCAGCGCTCCCCGCCGAGACGGCGTTCTTGTTGAGCTGGGGGATGGCGGTACCGCTGATCTGGGTGGAGCGGCCCCCGCTGGGCTGCTGCAGCGCCTCGGCGTTCGTGATCCTGCCGTCGGTCACCGTGATCCGGACCTGGACCGGCCCGTAGTCCGTCTTGACGGCGGAGCCCGTGAGCACCTGCGTGCCCGTCGCCTGCCCGGCCCCGGACTTCTCGGCCTCGCCGCCCGCGTCCTGCGCGTCGCCGCCCGCCTCGACCTCGGTGCCCGAGTCCTGCGCCTTGCCGGCCTGGTCGAGGGCGGACTGGAGGGACTCCTTGTAGCCCGCGCTGGTGTAGGTGGCGCCGGAGACGGCGTCGATGTCGGCGCTGCCCGCCGCCACGGCCGCCTGGTTCAGCTTCGGCACCGAGTCGCCGGTGATCTGGGTGGAACGGCCGCCGCTCGGCGCCTGTACGGTCTCGGCCTTGGTGATCTTGCCGCCGCTGACCGTGATCCGGACCTGGACCGGCCCGTAGTCGGTCTGGACGGTGGTGCCCGTGAGCACCTGGGCGCCCGAGTCCTGCGCCTTGCCGGCCTGGTCGAGGGCGGACTGGAGGGACTCCTTGTAGCCCGCGCTGGTGTAGGTGGCGCCCGAGACGGCGTCGATGTCGGCGCTGCCCGCCGTCACCGCCGCCTGGTTCAGCTTCGGGATGGCGTCGCCGCTGATCTGGGTGGAGCGGCCCCCGCTGGGCTGCTGCACGGCCTCGGACTTGGTGATCTTGCCGCCGTCGACGGTGATCCGGACCTGGACGGGGCCGTACTCGGTGTCGACGGCGGAACCCGTCAGGGTCTGCGCGCCCGCCGCCACCCCGCCCTGCGCCGAAGGGACGCCTCCGGCCGCCCCGGCCTGAACCGACCCGGCGTCCGAAGCCGGCTTCAGCGACAGCAGCAGCACGATGCCGGACACGGTGGCGGCGGTGGCGAGCAGGGTCCGCCGGATGGGGTGGCTCTTCTTCATCGCTCCTTCAGCTCCTGAAATGTGAAGTCTCGCGGGGGAGACCCGTGGGGCGAACCCGTGGGGAAACCCATGGCCAGAACGTCGGGGTGGGCAGATCCTGGTGACCTGCCGCAGGGACGGTCCTCGGACCTACGGCTGGAACGGTCCGGGGACGGACGGCTGGGACGGCCGGGCGGGCGGGGCCCACGCACGGCGGTCCGCTCACATCTCGAACGACTCGTGATGGATACGGCGGGTCGGGACGCCCGCACCGCGCAGCGCCTCGTAGACGCCCTGCGCGAAGCCGGGCGGCCCGCACAGGAAGACGTCGTGGCTCTCGATGTCCGGGATCTTGCGGCGCAGGGAGTCCGGCGAGATGTCCGGGCGTTCGCCCTCCGGGCTGTTCACCGCGTACATCAGCCGCGCCCCGCGCTCCTCGGCGATCTGCGCCAGCTCGTCCCACAGGGCCAGGTCCTGGGTGCTGTTGGCCCGGTAGAGCAGCGTCAGGTCCCCGGCCGCGCCGGGCAGCGTCTCGAACAGGGCCCGCATCGGCGTGATGCCCACACCGCCGGCGACCAGCAGCACCTTGCCCCGGCTGCGCTTGCCGGCCGTGAGCGCCCCGTACGGGCCCTCCGCCCACACCCGGACACCGGGCTCCAGGTCGCGCAGGGCCGAGCTGTGGTCGCCGATCGCCTTGACCGTGATGCGCAGCATGTTCGGGCGGGGCGCCGCCGACAGCGAGTACGGGTGCGAGCTGAACCGCATGCCCGGCGAGAGGAACCGCCAGCGGAAGAACTGTCCGGCCTCCGCTCCCATCCGGTGCAGCTTGCGTCCGCTCATCAGCACCGACACGATGCCGGGCGACTCCTCGATGACCGCCTCGACCCGCAGCCGGTGCTTCAGGTTCAGCTTGACCGGGCAGATGATCCGGTACCAGACCACCAGCGCGGTCACCGTGCCGTACAGCGCGTACCAACCGGTCTTCGCGGCGGGTGTGGCGGCGAACTCGTTGCCGGTGGTGATCTGGTGCCAGAAGGTCAGGAAGGTGGCCGCGTACGTCAGCAGGTGCGTGTGGTACCAGAGGTCGTACGGGATCCGCTTGCGCACCGGGCCGATCGAGATGAGCCCGATGAACACCAGCAGACCGGTGCCGATGGCGGCCTTGCCCATGTCCGGCAGCTGGTTGATCGAGTCGATCGTCTGCTGGAGGATCGCGGTGTGGGTGAGGCCGGCCTGGAGGGCGTACCCGTACATCGTGAGGACCACGTGCGCGACGACCAGGCAGAGTGTGTAGCGGCCGGTCATCGCGTGCCAGCGGGCCACCCGGTCGGAGCCGACCCGCCGTTCCAGCGCGGGCACCCGCGCCATCTGGAGCACCACCAGGGCCATCAGGTACCCGGCGAGCAGGCCCGTGATCCGCCCGGCGTTCACCATCTTGCTGCCCTGGTCCGCGATGGACGCGGTGTTGTCCCACCACAGCCACACCACCGCGGCCGCGCCCGCCCAGAAGGCGATGAGCAGCGGGACGGCGGGAGAACGACGAGGTCGGATGCGGCGCATCGTCTGGCGGCGCGCGGCGCGACCTCCGGCGATCGTGGACACGGTTCCTCCGTGGTGGGCTGGACCCTTGGCCCACACGTACGTGCAGGGAGTGCCGTGTGTTCAACCGTGTGAACAACTCGCCGCGCGGGAGGACCGGTGACGTGGGAGGGGCCGCGCCTCCCACGCGCCTGTGGGGTGTCAGCCGCGTGTCAGCCGCCGGAGGGCGGCAGGGGCAACGGCAGTCCGGGAAGCCCGTCCAGGCTGGTCGCGATGTGCTCCTTGGAGCCGAAGTAGGCACTGAGCGAGGAGTCGTCCTCGCGCGCGAAGCGCCTGCCGTGCAGGTCGCGGTCGTCCTCGTACGCCATGAACGGCACGGCGTAGCCGCAGCTGTCGCGGATGCGCTCGGCGCGGACCACGATGACGGCGCGCAGGCCGTGCGGGGCGGGGTCGATGTCGGGGAAGCGGGCGAGGAGCCCGGCGAAGCGCGGATCGTCGCGGAAGACGGCCTCACCCGTGCCGTGCACCCGCACGATGGTGGGCGGGCCCTGGAAGGCGCACCACATGAGGGTGATCCGGCCGTTCTCGCGCAGGTGGGCGATCGTCTCCGCGTTGGAGCCCGCGAAGTCCAGGTAGGCCACGGTGAGTTCGTCGAGGACCACGAACGAACCCCGCAGCCCCTTGGGGGAGAGGTTGACCGTGCCGTCGGCCGACAGGGGGGCCGACGCGGTGAAGAAGAGGGGCTGGGCCTCGATGAAGGTCCGGAGGCGGCCGTCGATGCGCTCGTAAGTCTTTCCCATGTCTAACGATTATTGACGGAAAAACTTCGCCTGTCTAACGAATTGGTCGGAGAAGCAGGCGCGAAAGCGGGCCGCCGAACGGGCGCGGAAAC
Source organism: Streptomyces sp. NPDC057438 (assembly GCF_042802995.1). Lineage (NCBI taxonomy): Bacteria > Bacillati > Actinomycetota > Actinomycetes > Kitasatosporales > Streptomycetaceae > Streptomyces > Streptomyces sp. NPDC057438. The sequence goes on along the minus strand of NZ_JBHVDD010000101.1, from coordinate 64 downwards.
GCGAATTCCGGGCGGGTCCCCTTGCGGGGATCCACCCGGAACCGGGTCTTCCGTGGCCGCCCCG